>NZ_JACFYV010000144.1:0-17641 GCF_016759955.1 Burkholderia sp. KCJ3K979 | reverse complement strand
ACGCTGCGTCCCGGCAACCGGGCGATGCGGACGACGCGCGGCGGATCTCGCTGAATCTGCAGGGCGTCGGGCTCGCGGCCGCATTCGACGCGATCGCGCGGTTCACGGGGCTCAATATCGTCGTCGGCGAGCAGGTGCGCGGCACGGTGACGTTACGTCTGAATAATGTCCGCTGGCGCGAGGCGTTCGACACGCTGCTCGACACGCACGGGCTCGCGATGTCCCGGCGCGGCAACGTGATTTGGGTCACACCGGCAGCCGAGCTGGCTGCGCGCGAACGCGAGCGCTTCGAAATGCATGCGCGGGCCGCCGATCTGGAGCCGCTCGCGAGCCGTACGTTCGTGCTGCACTATCCCCGCGCGCAGGACGTGCAACGGCTGCTGGCCGGCGCGACCGGCCAGCGCCTGCTGTCGAAGCGCGGTGCTGCTGCGGCAGATCCCCGCACGAACCTGCTGTTCGTCACCGATCTCGCGCCGCGCATCACGCAGATCGCGGGCCTGATCGATGCGATCGACCGGCCGTCGCGGCAGGTCCGGATCGAGGCCCGCATCGTCGAAGGCGAGCAGGGTTTCTCGCGCAACCTCGGCGCCCGCGTCGCGCTGCGTGCGCAGGGGCGGCCGCCAGCGGCCGAAGGCGCGTCCTTCACGGCGAACGCACGCAACGCGCTCGACCTTGCCGCGCGGCCGCTCGGCGGGTTCGACGCGGCGACCGCCGGTTTCACGCTGTTCGCCGCGCCACTCAGCCGCGTACTCGACATCGAACTGAGCGCGCTCGAGGCGCAGGGACGGGGCCAGATCGTTTCGCGTCCGCGGGTGGTGACGGCCGATCGCGTCAAGGCCATCGTCGAACAGGGTTCCGAGCTGCCGTACCAGGCGAAGGTCGGCAACGGCATGAGCGGTGTGCAGTTCCGCCGCGCGACGCTCAAGCTCGAAGTCGAGCCGCAGATCACGCCGGACGGGCGTGTGGTGCTCGATCTCGACGTGACGAAGGACAGCGTCGGCGAGCCGACCGCGGCCGGCCCCGCCATCCATACGAAGCATGTGCAAACGCGCGTCGAGGTCGAGAATGGCGGGACGGTCGCGATCGGCGGCATCTATGAACAACTGAACCGGAACGATGTGACGCGGGTGCCGCTCTTGGGCAAAATACCGTTTCTGGGCGCGCTTTTCCGGCACCGCGCGCAGCGCGACCAGCGCAACGAACTGGTCGTTTTCATCACCCCGACCGTCGTCGATGCGCGTTGCGGCGCACCCGGCGCGGGCGACGCGGATGCCGAGGAAACGGGGCCGGAAGCCGCCGGCGCAGGCTCGACAAGGCAGCCGCTTTGCCAGTAAGCTGCGCCACACACCAGCAAGATTGAAGCAGAGGAAGCCGTTGCAAGCGCGGGACCCACATGCAAACGTATTTTTCGTCGGCCTTATGGGAGCGGGTAAGACCACCGTGGGCCGTGCGGTCGCGCGTCGTCTCGACAGGACGTTCTTCGACTCCGACCACGAAATCGAGGCCCGCACGGGCGCGCGCATTCCGGTGATCTTCGAGCTGGAGGGCGAGGCCGGGTTTCGCGATCGCGAAACACAGGTGATCGCCGATCTCGCGCAGCGCGAGAACATCGTGCTCGCGACGGGCGGCGGCGCGGTGCTGCGCCCGGAAAATCGCGACAGCCTGAAAACCAACGGCATCGTCGTCTACCTGCGCGCCAATCCGCACGATCTGTGGCTGCGCACGCGCAAGGACAAGAACCGCCCGCTGTTGCAGACGGAAGATCCGAAGGGGCGTCTCGAAGCGCTGTACGAAGTGCGCGACCCGCTGTACCGCGAATGCGCGGATTTCGTCATCGAGACCGGCCGTCCGTCGGTCAACGGTCTCGTCAACATGGTGCTGATGCAACTCGAACTGGCTGGCGTCATCGCCAAGCCGCTACAAGCATGATTACTGTCAACGTCGATCTGGGCGACCGCGCCTATCCGATTCATATTGGCGCTGGCCTGATCGGCCGCACCGAGCTGTTCGCGCCCCACATCAAGGGTTCGTCCGTCACGATCGTCACGAACACGACGGTCGATCCGCTCTACGGCGACGCGCTGCGCGCGGCGCTTGCGCCGCTCGGCAAGCGTGTGTCGACGGTCGTGCTGCCGGACGGCGAGGCGTACAAGAACTGGGAAACGCTGAACCTGATCTTCGACGGCCTGCTGACGGATCACGCCGATCGCAAGACGACGCTCGTCGCGCTCGGCGGCGGCGTGGTCGGCGACATGACCGGCTTTGCCGCCGCGTGCTACATGCGCGGCGTGCCGTTCATCCAGGTACCGACGACGCTGCTGTCGCAGGTCGATTCGTCGGTCGGCGGCAAGACGGGCATCAACCACCCGCTCGGCAAGAACATGATCGGCGCGTTCTACCAGCCGCAGGCCGTGATCGCGGACATCGGCGCGTTGACGACGCTGCCCGATCGCGAGCTGGCGGCGGGCGTGGCCGAAGTCATCAAGACGGGCGCGATCGCCGATGCCGGGTTCTTCGACTGGATCGAGGCGAACGTCGAGGCGCTGAACCGTCGCGAGCCCGCAGCGCTCGCGTACGCGGTGAAGCGTTCGTGCGAGATCAAGGCGAGCGTCGTCGCGGCCGACGAACGCGAAGGCGGCCTGCGCGCGATCCTGAACTTCGGCCACACGTTCGGCCATGCGATCGAGGCCGGGCTCGGCTATGGCGAATGGCTGCACGGCGAGGCGGTCGGCTGCGGGATGGTGATGGCGGGCGACCTGTCGGTGCGGCTCGGCCTCCTCGATGAAGCGTCGCGGCAACGCCTCGATGCGGTGATCGCGGCCGCGCATCTGCCGACCCGCGGGCCCGCGCTCGGCGACGCGCGCTACATGGACCTGATGCGCGTCGACAAGAAGGCCGAGGCCGGCGCGATCAAGTTCATCCTGCTGAAGCGATTCGGCGATACGCTGATCACGCAGGCGCCGGACGAAGCGGTATTCGCTACACTGGCGCAGACGACGCGCTAACGGCGGCCCGGATTCGCCGGCGCCCCTGACATGGAGGAGACGTGAGCGAGACATCCAGCAGCACACTGCCCGAAGCCAGCCGCGCATCCGCTGCGCCGGTGGCCGAGCCGCCGACGCTGGCGGCGCTGGAAGCCCATCTCGCTCCGTATGCCGCGCACGCGTCGCAGTCTCGCGGCCGCCGCCATCCTGAAACGCCGCCGGCGGCGCGCACCGAGTTCCAGCGCGATCGCGACCGCATCGTCCATTCGACCGCGTTTCGCCGGCTCGAATACAAGACACAGGTCTTCGTCAATCACGAAGGCGACCTGTTCCGCACCCGCCTCACGCACAGCCTCGAAGTCGCGCAGATCGCGCGCTCGGTCGCACGCAACCTGCGCCTGAACGAGGACCTCGTCGAAGCGATCTCGCTCGCGCACGATCTCGGCCATACGCCGTTCGGCCATGCCGGGCAGGACGCGCTGAATGCGTGCATGCGCGAGCACGGCGGCTTCGAGCACAACCTGCAGAGCCTCGCGGTGGTCGACGAGCTCGAGGAGCACTACGGCGCGTTCAACGGGCTGAACCTGTGTTTCGAGACGCGCGAAGGCATCCTGAAGCACTGCTCGCGCGAGAATGCGCGCAAGCTCGGCGCGCTCGGCGAGCGCTTTCTGCTGGGTCGCCAGCCGTCGCTCGAAGCGCAGCTCGCGAACATCGCCGATGAAATCGCCTACAACAACCACGACGTCGACGACGGCCTGCGCTCCGGCCTGATCACGATCGAGCAGCTCGCCGAAGTCGAGCTGTGGCAGCGCCACTACGAAGCGGCACTCGCCGAATTCCCGCACCTCGAAGGCCGCCGGCTCGTGCACGAGACGGTGCGCCGCATCATCAACACGCTGATCGTCGACCTGATCGACGAGACGACGCGCAATCTCGCCCGCGTCGCGCCCGCGTCGCTCGACGACGTGCGCGCCGCGCCGCCGCTCGTCGCGCACAGCCCCGAGGTCGCCGCGCAGGCGGCGGCCCTCAAGCGCTTCCTCTTCAAGAACCTGTATCGCCACTACAAGGTGATGCGCATGGCGAGCAAGGCGCAACGCGTCGTCACCGGGTTGTTCGACGCGTTCATCGACGATCCGCGCCTGCTGCCGCCGCCGTACCAGTCCGACGACACGGCGCAGCAGCCGCGTCTCGTCGCGCACTATATCGCCGGCATGACCGACCGCTTCGCGCTGAAGGAATATCAGCGCCTGTTCGTCATCAACGACAACTGACTGTCACAAACGATCACTAGACTTCGCCGGTTCAATGGCGACGGGAATGTTGCACACGCTGTTGGTAACGTTTTCATAGGAGAGGTCGATGAAGAAGAAGCCTGCGGGGACACTGGTTCGTTCGATCGCGCTCGGCGGCGCGCTGATGTTCGGGGTACAGCGCGTGGCGCTCGCCGCGACGGAAATCCAGTTCTGGCATGCGATGGAGGCCGCGCTCGGCGAGCGGGTCAATGCGATCGCCGATCAGTTCAACGCGTCGCAAAGCGATTACAAGATCGTGCCGGTCTTCAAGGGCACCTACGACCAGGCGCTCGCGGCCGGCATCGCGGCCTATCGCAGCGGCAACGCGCCGGCGATCCTCCAGGTCTATGAAGTCGGCACGGCGACGATGATGCAGGCGAAGAAGGCGGTCGTGCCGGTCTACGACGTGTTCAAGCAGGCCGGCGTGACGCTCGACGAGAAGGCGTTCGTGCCGACCATTGCGAGCTACTACAGCGACGCGAAGACGGGCCACCTCGTGTCGATGCCGTTCAACAGCTCGACGCCGGTGCTGTACTACAACAAGGACGCGTTCAAGAAGGCGGGCCTCGATCCGAACCAGCCGCCCAAGACGTGGGCCGACGTGAAAGCGGATGCCGAGAAGCTGCGCAAGTCGGGGATGGCGTGCGGCTTCACGACCGGCTGGCAAGGCTGGATCCAGCTCGAAAACTACAGCGCGTGGCACGGGCTGCCGTTCGCGAGCCGCAACAACGGCTTCGACGGCACCGACGCCGTGCTCGAGTTCAACAAGCCGCAGCAGATCGAACACATCTCCTTCCTCCAGCAGATGGCGAAGGACGGCACGTTCACGTACGCGGGCCGCAAGGACGAAGCGTCGGCGAAGTTCTACAGCGGCGACTGCGGGATCCTCACGACGTCGTCGGGCGCGCTCGCGAACGTGCAGAAATTCGCGAAGTTCAGCTACGGCACGGGCATGCTGCCGTACGACGCGAACGTGAAGGGCGCGCCGCAGAACGCGATCATCGGCGGCGCGAGCCTGTGGGTGCTGGCCGGCAAGGACCCGGCGACCTACAAGGGCGTCGCGAAATTCCTCTCTTACCTGGCCTCGCCCGCGGTCGCCGCGAAGTGGCACCAGGACACCGGCTACCTGCCGGTCACGACCGCCGCGTACGATCTGACGCGTCAGCAGGGCTTCTACGCGAAGAACCCGAGCGCCGAAACCGCGATCAAGCAGATGCTGAACAAGCCGCCGCTGCCGTACACGAAGGGGCTGCGCCTGGGCAACATGCCGCAGATTCGCACGGTGGTCGACGAGGAGTTCGAACAGGTCTGGGCGCAGAAGAAGTCGCCGAAGGACGCGCTCGATTCGGCTGCGTCGCGCGGCGACGAGTTGCTGCGCCGCTTCGAGAAGTCGGGCGGCTGAGCACGCATCGCTTCGTGCCGCCGGCGGTATCGCGCGTCAGCGCATGCCGTCCGGCGGCGCGGTTTCCCTTCCGTTTCGCCTGACCGGATATCCGCGATGCAATCCCGTTCCCGTTTCGGTACGAGCCCGGTGCCGTACCTGCTGATCGCGCCGCAGCTCGCGATCACCGCCGTGTTCTTCCTGTGGCCGGCCGGCGTCGCGCTGTGGCAGTCCACGCAGACGCAGGACGCGTTCGGCACGTCGAGCGAGTTCGTCGGCCTCGCGAACTTCACGCACCTGTTCGCCGATCCGCTGTATCTCGATTCGATGCGCACGACGCTCGTGTTCAGTTCGCTGGTCACGGTGAGCGGGCTCGTCGTGTCGCTGCTGCTCGCCGCGTGCGCCGACCGCGTGATCCGCGGCGCGCGCGTGTACCGCACGCTGCTGATCTGGCCGTACGCGGTCGCACCGACGATCGCGGCCGTGCTGTGGGCATTCCTGTTCAACCCGAGCATCGGCCTGATCACATATGCGCTCGCGAAGGGCGGCATCGTGTGGAACCATGCGCTGAACGGCGAGCAGGCGATGTTCCTCGTCGTGCTGGCGTCGGTGTGGAAGCAGGTGAGCTACAACTTCCTGTTCTTCTACGCGGGGCTGCAGGCGATTCCGCGCTCGCTGATCGAGGCGGCGGCGATCGACGGTGCGGGGCCGGTGCGGCGCTTCTTCAACATCGTGCTGCCGCTGCTGTCGCCGACGAGTTTCTTCCTGCTGGTCGTGAACCTCGTCTACGCATTCTTCGACACCTTCCCGGTGATCGACGCGGCCACCGGCGGCGGCCCGGCGCAGAGCACCAGGACGCTGATCTACAAGATCTTCGCGGAGGGCTTCCAGGGGCTCGACATCGGCAGCTCGGGCGCGCAGTCGGTCGTGCTGATGATCATCGTCGTCGCGCTCACGGTGATCCAGTTCCGCTTCGTCGAACGCAGGGTGCAATACGCATGATCGAAAATCGCAAGGGCTTCGACCTGTTCTGCCACGCGGTGCTGATCGCGGGCGTGGTGCTGATCGTGTTCCCTGTCTATGTCGCGTTCTGCGCGGCGACGATGAACGCGCAGGAAGTGTTGACGGTGCCGCTGTCGCTCGTGCCGAGCACGCACCTGTTCGAGAACGTCGCGTACATCTGGGGGCACGGCAGCGGCGGCACGACGGCGCCGTTCGGCCGCCTGCTCGTGAACAGCTTCGCGATGGCGCTCGGGATCGCGGTCGGCAAGATCGCGGTGTCGATCCTGTCCGCATACGCGATCGTCTATTTCCGCTTCCCGTTTCGCAACACGGCGTTCTGGCTGATCTTCATCACGCTGATGCTGCCGGTGGAAGTGCGGATCTTCCCGACCGTGCAGGTCGTGTCGACGCTGCACCTGACGAACACCTACGCCGGGCTCTCGCTGCCGCTGATCGCGTCGGCCACCGCGACGTTCCTGTTCCGCCAGTTCTTCATGACACTGCCCGACGAACTGATGGATGCCGCGCGCATCGACGGCGCGGGGCCGCTGCGTTTCTTCTGGGACGTCGTGCTGCCGCTGTCGAAGACCAGCATCGCCGCGCTGTTCGTGATCACCTTCATCTACGGCTGGAACCAGTATCTGTGGCCGATCCTGATCACGACGGAAGCGTCGCTGTCGACGGCGGTGGTGGGTATCAAGACGATGATCGCGAGCGGCGACGCCGCGACCGAATGGCAATACGTGATGGCGGCGACGCTGCTGGCGATGATTCCGCCGCTCGTCGTCGTGCTGGCGATGCAGCGCTGGTTCGTGCGCGGCCTCGTCGATTCCGAAAAATAACCCCCACGGTAACCGGGAGAAGGACCAGGTATGGCTGCGCTGAGCTTGAAGGGCGTCAGGAAATCCTACGACGGCAAGCAGCACGTGCTGCATGGCATCGACGTGGAGATCGCCGACGGCGAATTCATCGTGCTGGTCGGCCCGTCGGGCTGCGGCAAGTCGACGTTGCTGCGGATGATCGCGGGGCTCGAGAGCGTGACGGACGGCGAGATCGCGATCGGCGACCGGGTCGTCAACACGCTGGAGCCGAAGGATCGCGACATCGCGATGGTGTTCCAGAACTATGCGCTGTACCCGCACATGACGGTCGCGCAGAACATGGGTTACGGGCTGAAGATCCGCGGGATCGAGCGCGCGACGATCGATTCAAGGGTGGCCGCGGCCGCGAAGATCCTCGAGCTCGAGCCGCTGCTCGCGCGGCGGCCGCGTGAACTGTCGGGCGGGCAGCGGCAGCGCGTCGCGATGGGGCGCGCGATCGTGCGCGAGCCGTCGGTGTTCCTGTTCGACGAACCGCTGTCGAACCTCGACGCGAAGCTGCGCGTGCAGATGCGGCTCGAGATCCAGCGGCTGCATGCGCGGCTCGCGACGACCAGCGTGTACGTGACGCACGACCAGATCGAAGCGATGACGCTCGCGCAGCGGGTGATCGTGATGAATCGCGGCTACGCGGAGCAGATCGGTGCGCCGGTCGACGTGTACGAGAAGCCGGCGACGGTGTTCGTCGCGGGCTTCATCGGCTCGCCGGCGATGAACCTGATGCACGGCCGGCTGTCGGAAGACGGCGCGAGCTTCACGGTCGCGGGCGGCGGCCCCGCGCTGCCGGTGGCCGGCGCGCCGGGCATCGGCAGCGAGATCGCCACCGGGCGCGACTGGGTGCTCGGCGTGCGTCCCGAACACATGACGCCGCAGCCGGGCGTCGCGCAGGCGACGCTGCCGGTCGATTCGTGCGAGCTGCTCGGCGCGGACAATCTCGCGCACGGCCGCTGGGGCGATCACGACATCGCGGTGCGCCTGCCGCACGCGGACCGCCCCGCGCGCGGCACGGCGCTGGCGGCCGCGCTGCCCGCGCACCGGCTGCATTTCTTCGATCCTGAATCCGGCAAGCGCGCCGGCTGAAACCGCTGCATTCGCCGAGAGACCGACGATGATCACCCGTATCGACTGGCCCTATCCGCGTGTCGTCGCCCATCGCGGCGGCGGCACGCTCGCACCGGAGAACACGCTGGCCGCGCTCGACGAGGGCGCGCGGCGCGGGCACCGGATGGTCGAATTCGACGCGAAACTGTCGGCCGACGACGTGACGTTCCTGCTGCACGACGACACGGTCGACCGGACCTCGAACGGCCACGGAGCGGCGGCGGGCATGCGTTATGCGGCGCTGGCCGCGCTCGACGCGGGCGCGTGGCGCGATGCGCGCTTCGCGGGCGAACGGATGCCGACGCTCGAGGCGGCGGCGGCGCGCTGCCTCGCGCACGGGCTGGCCGCGAACGTCGAGATCAAGCCGTGCCCGGGGCGCGAGCGCGAAACCGGGCAGCGCGTGGCGGCCGACGCGGCCGCGTACTGGCGCGATGCCGCTGTTGCGCCGTTGCTGTCGTCGTTCTCGTTCGAGGCGCTGCAACAGGCGCGTGCGACGGTGCCGGCGCTGCCGCGCGGGATGCTCTACGAAGTCGTGCCGGACGACTGGCATGCGCAGGTCATCGATGCACTCGACTGCGTATCGTTGCATGCGGACCACACTCGGCTCGACGAATCGCTGGTGCGCGCGATCAAGGCGGCCGGGTTGCGCATCCTGGTTTACACGGTGAACGACCTCGAACGGGCACGCGAACTCGCACGCTGGGGCGTCGATGCCGTCTGCACGGACCGCATCGACCTGATCGCGCCCGATGCGCTGGACGACATCGACGTCGTCTAGCGGCGATGGCCGCGTCCGCGTCCGGTAAAAAACCGTCGCCCGGACCGTGCCTGACGCGAAAAAACGACGCCCCGGCGCGCTGAGCGCCGGGGCGTTTTGCATCGTGGAGACGTTACGCCAGGAAAAATCCGCTACAAATTGCAGCAGGATTAACCATTCCCCAAATATTCGACTACGCTTAGAAGCGGTAGCCGAGGTTGAGGTACGTGACGATCGGGTTCAGCGAGATGTGGGCCTTCGACGTTTCCGTCAGCGTCCCGACCGGCGTCCGGCGGGCCGTCGTGAACGTCGCGGTCACGCTGACCGGGATGTACGACAGCGACAGGCCTGCGAACCAGTGTTTCGTGAAGTTGTACGTGAAGCCGGCGTTGAGCACGGGCGCCCACTGGTTGCTGGTCGTCGCGCTGGTCGGGCCGCCGAGCACGCCGTTCTCGAACGCGCTGTTGGTGATCTTGGCGCCGGTGAACCAGACGTACGTCGCGCCGACGCCGACATACGGACGGAACTTCGCATTGGCGTCGTTGAAGTGGTAGCGAAGCAGGACGGCAGGGCTCCACTGGTATGCACGGCCGAGTACGCCGAATCTGTCGAACTGACCCTTGCCGGTGATGTCGAACTTCGGCGGGATCCCCATCACGAGCTCGGTGGAGATATGGTCGGTGACGAAGTAGCCTGCTGCGAGCCCCAGCGTGTCGGCGTCATTGATGCCGGCGCCGGTGTTGGGAATCGATTGGTTGATGGGCGTGCCGCCTACGCGGTAGACGAACAGCGGGTCACTGCTGTCCTGCGGCGAAAGGTGCAGCCAGCCGGTGCTGACGTAGAAATCACCTGCGGATTGTGCATGTGCCGTACCGCCCGCGAACGTGAATGCGAGCGCTGCGGCCCCCGTAATGGCCAGTTTTCGTTTCATTGTGTCTCCTCCGATCAAAGGCGTGCTCATTATGACGACTGCGTTTAAAACCAAACAAGCTCGTAAGTTAGAGTTTTCTCCCTAGGATTCGCACGACCGTACGCTTACGCGCGCCGCAGGGACAGGCATTCTACGCAGGTGCGCACTTTCGGACCTCCGGGTATTTCCTAACGCGTTCAAACGGACATTCAGCATGGCACGGTTAGCACGACTCTACGTTCCCGACCAGCCGCAGCACGTGATACTGCGCGGCCTGGATCAGCAACCCGCGTTCGTCGACGACCAGGACTACGAACTCTTCATCGATTGCCTGAAGGCCGCCGCACGCGATCATCACCTGTCGGTGCATGCCTACGTGCTGCTGCCGCGCCAGGTGCAACTGCTTGTGACGCCCAGCGACGAGGCCAGCTTGCCGAAGGCGATGCAGGCCGTCGGCCGTCGCTACGTCGCGCATTTCAACCGGCGCTATTCGCGCCGCGGCACGCTGTGGGAAGGCCGCTATCGCGCGACGGTGATCGAAGGCGAGCGCTATTTCCTGCTCGCGAGCCGCGTGGTCGAGATGAGCCCGGTGCGTTCGCAGCTCGTCGCGACGCCCGAGGCCTATCGCTGGTCCAGCTACCGGCATCACGTCGGGCTCACCGTCGACAGCCTGATCACCGACCATCCGCTCTACTGGGCGCTCGGCAACACGCCGTTCGACCGCCAGCGTGCGTACAAGGAGCTGTGCGAGCAGCCGCTCGACGAGCGGCAGGCCGACCAGCTGCAGCAGGCGACGCTGAAGGGCTGGGTGCTCGGCGGCGAGAATTACCGCGAGTGGGCGGCGCGCACCGCGAACCGGCGCGTCTCGCCGCTGCCGCGCGGACGCCCCAGAAAGGTGCGCGAAAACACGCCGCCGATCCAGCAGTAACACCCGAAAGGCGGGCCAGAAGCGGCGCTGCGGGCGTCGCTTCTTTTTGCACCAAAATGATACGCCCCCAATAAAACAGCACCAGATCAAGGAATCTGATTAATTGGGGTTCGATCATGCGGTTTTTGTTGCTATTCCCTTGATTCGTCGCGTATATTCCGAATTCCGGTGGCCCGGGCGAAGCCTGCCCAACCACTGTCGGCCGCGCCGTCTCCCGTCGGGAGCGGGCTCGACGGCAACAAGAAAACGGTTCAACGGCCTCCAGGCCCCCTTTACGACGGTGTCCCCATGAACGACCACCAGCAGCCGCTCGCCGCGGTGCCCGCCGCACAAGGTCTGTACGACCCGCAAAACGAACACGACGCCTGCGGCGTCGGCTTCGTCGCTCACATCAAGGGCAAGAAGAGCCACGAGATCATTCAGCAAGGCCTGAAGATCCTCGAGAACCTCGATCACCGCGGCGCGGTCGGCGCCGATCCGCTGATGGGCGACGGCGCGGGCATCCTGATCCAGATTCCGGACGCGTTCTATCGCGAGGAAATGGCGAAGCAGGGCGTGGACCTGCCGCCGGCCGGCGAGTACGGGGTAGGGATGATCTTCCTGCCGAAGGAAAACGCATCGCGTCTCGCCTGCGAGCAGGAGCTCGAGCGTACGGTGAAGGCCGAAGGCCAGGTCGTGCTGGGCTGGCGCGACGTGCCGGTCGACCATGCGATGCCGATCTCGCCGACGGTCAAGGCGAGCGAGCCGCTGATCCGCCAGATCTTCATCGGCCGCGGCAAGGACATCATGGTGACGGACGCGCTCGAGCGGAAGCTGTACGTGATCCGCAAGACGGCGAGCCACCGCATCCAGGCGCTGAAGCTCAAGCACGGCAAGGAATACTTCGTGCCGTCGATGTCGGCGCGCACGATCGTCTACAAGGGGCTGCTGCTGGCGGGCCAGGTCGGCGTGTACTACCGCGACCTGCAGGACCCGCGCGTCGTGTCGGCGCTCGCGCTCGTGCACCAGCGCTTCTCGACCAACACGTTCCCGGCGTGGGAGCTGGCTCACCCGTACCGGATGATCGCGCACAACGGCGAGATCAACACCGTGAAGGGCAACGTGAACTGGCTGAACGCGCGTACCGGCGCGATCGCATCGCACGTCCTCGCCGACGACCTGCCGAAGCTGTGGCCGCTGATCTATCCGGGCCAGTCGGATACCGCATCGTTCGACAACTGTCTCGAACTGCTGGTGATGGCCGGCTACCCGCTCGTGCACGCGGTGATGATGATGATCCCGGAAGCGTGGGAACAGCACACGCTGATGGACGAGAACCGCCGCGCGTTCTACGAATACCACGCCGCGATGATGGAACCGTGGGACGGCCCGGCCGCGATCGCGTTCACCGACGGCCGCCAGATCGGCGCGACGCTCGACCGTAACGGCCTGCGTCCGGCGCGCTACATCGTGACCGACGACGACCTCGTCATCATGGCGTCGGAAGCCGGCACGCTGCCGATCCCCGAATCGAAGATCGTCAAGAAGTGGCGTCTGCAGCCGGGCAAGATGTTCCTGATCGACATGGAACACGGCCGCATCATCGACGACAAGGAACTGAAGGACAACCTCGCGAACGCGAAGCCGTACAAGAGCTGGATCGACGCGGTGCGCATCAAGCTCGACGAGATCGAGCCGAAGGCCGAGGAAGTCGCGGCCGGCCGCACGCAGGGCGCCGCGCTGCTCGACCGCCAGCAGGCGTTCGGCTACACGCAGGAAGACCTGAAGTTCCTGATGGCGCCGATGGCGCAGCAGGGCGAGGAAGCCGTCGGTTCGATGGGCAACGACTCGCCGCTCGCGGTGATGTCGAACAAGAACAAGACGCTCTATCACTACTTCAAGCAGCTGTTCGCGCAGGTCACGAACCCGCCGATCGACCCGATCCGCGAAAACATGGTGATGTCGCTCGTGTCGTTCATCGGCCCGAAGCCGAACCTGCTCGACACGAACAACATCAACCCGCCGATGCGGCTCGAAGTGTCGCAGCCGGTGCTCGACTTCAAGGACATCGCGAAGATCCGCGCGATCGACCAGTACACGGGCGGCAAGTTCAGCGCGTACGAACTGAACATCTGCTACCCGGTCGCGTGGGGCAAGGAAGGCATCGAGGCGCGCCTCGCGTCGCTGTGCGCGGAAGCCGTCGACGCGGTGAAGTCGGGCTACAACATGCTGATCGTGTCGGACCGCAAGACCGACGCCGAGCACGTCGCGATTCCCGCGCTGCTCGCCACGTCGGCGATCCACACGCACCTCGTCCAGCAAGGGCTGCGCACGAGCACGGGCCTCGTCGTCGAGACGGGCTCCGCGCGTGAAACGCATCACTTCGCGCTGCTCGCGGGCTACGGCGCGGAAGCCGTGCACCCGTACCTCGCAATGGAAACGCTCGCGAAGATGGCCGAAGGCCTGCCGGGCGACCTGTCGCCGGAGAAGGCCGTCTACAACTTCACGAAGGCGGTCGGCAAGGGCCTGCAGAAGGTGATGTCGAAGATGGGCATCTCGACGTACATGTCGTACACGGGCGCGCAGATCTTCGAAGCGCTCGGCCTGTCGAGCGACCTCGTCGAGAAGTACTTCAAGGGCACGGCATCGAAGGTCGGCGGCATCGGCCTGTTCGAAGTCGCGGAAGAAGCGATTCGTCTGCACCGCGATGCGTTCGGCGACAGCCCGATCCTGCGCGACATGCTCGACGCGGGCGGCGAGTACGCGTACCGCGTGCGCGGCGAAGACCACATGTGGACGCCGGATTCGATCGCGAAGCTGCAGCACGCGACGCGCAGCAACTCGTACCAGACGTACAAGGAATACGCGCACCTGATCAACGACCAGACCAAGCGTCACATGACGTTCCGCGGCCTGTTCGAGTTCAAGGTCGAGCCGACCAAGGCGATCCCGATCGACGACGTCGAGCCGGCGAAGGAGATCGTCAAGCGCTTCGCGACCGGCGCGATGTCGCTCGGTTCGATCAGCACCGAAGCGCACGCGACGCTCGCGGTCGCGATGAACCGGATCGGCGGCAAGTCCAACACCGGCGAAGGCGGCGAGGACCAGAAGCGCTATCGCAACGAACTGCGCGGCATTCCGATCAAGGCGGGCGAGACGCTGAAGTCGGTGATCGGCGACGAGATCGTCAGCGACATTCCGCTGAAGGACGGCGATTCGCTGCGCTCGAAGATCAAGCAGGTCGCGTCGGGCCGCTTCGGCGTCACCGCCGAGTACCTGGCGTCGGCCGACCAGATCCAGATCAAGATGGCGCAGGGCGCGAAGCCGGGCGAAGGCGGCCAGCTGCCGGGCCACAAGGTGTCGGAATACATCGGCAAGCTGCGTTACTCGGTGCCGGGCGTCGGCCTGATCTCGCCGCCGCCGCACCACGACATCTACTCGATCGAGGATCTGGCGCAGCTGATCCACGACCTGAAGAACGTGAACCCGAGCGCGAGCATCTCCGTGAAGCTCGTGTCGGAAGTGGGCGTGGGCACGGTTGCGGCCGGTGTCGCGAAGGCGAAGGCCGATCACGTCGTGATCGCCGGCCATGACGGCGGCACGGGCGCGTCGCCGCTGTCGTCGGTCAAGCATGCGGGCACGCCGTGGGAGCTCGGCCTCGCCGAAACGCAGCAGACGCTGGTGCTGAACCGCCTGCGCGGCCGCATCCGCGTGCAGGCCGACGGCCAGATGAAGACGGGCCGCGACGTCGTGATCGGCGCGCTGCTCGGCGCGGACGAATTCGGCTTCGCGACGGCGCCGCTCGTCGTCGAGGGCTGCATCATGATGCGCAAGTGCCACCTGAACACGTGCCCGGTCGGTGTCGCGACGCAGGACCCGGTGCTGCGTGCGAAGTTCAAGGGCCAGCCCGAGCACGTCGTGAACTACTTCTTCTTCGTCGCCGAGGAAGTGCGCGAGATCATGGCGCAGCTCGGCGTCGCGAAGTTCGACGACCTGATCGGCCGCGCCGACTTGCTCGATACGCGCAAGGGCATCGAGCACTGGAAGGCGAAGGGCCTCGACTTCTCGCGCGTGTTCTACCAGCCGGAAGAGTGCGAGGACGTCGCGCCGCGCCACGTCGACGTGCAGGATCACGGCCTCGAGCGCGCGCTCGACCACGTGCTGATCGAGAAGGCCAAGGCCGCGATCGAGAACGGCGAGCATGTGTCGTTCATCCAGCCGGTGCGCAACGTGAACCGGACGGTCGGCGCGATGCTGTCGGGCGTGATCGCGAAGAAGCACGGCCACGACGGCCTGGCCGACGACGCGGTGCACATCCAGCTGAAGGGCACGGCCGGCCAGAGCTTCGGCGCGTTCCTCGCGAAGGGCGTGACGCTCGACCTCGTCGGCGACGGCAACGACTACGTCGGCAAGGGCCTGTCGGGCGGCCGGATCATTATCCGTCCGACCAACGACTTTCGCGGCAAGTCCGAGGAAAACATCATCTGCGGCAACACGGTGATGTACGGCGCGATCGAAGGCGAAGCGTTCTTCCGCGGCGTCGCGGGCGAGCGCTTCTGCGTGCGCAACTCGGGCGCGACGGCGGTCGTCGAAGGCACGGGCGACCACGGCTGCGAATACATGACGGGCGGTACGGTCGTCGTGCTCGGCGAGACGGGGCGCAACTTCGCGGCCGGCATGTCGGGCGGCCTCGCGTACATCTACGATCCGGAAGGCACGTTCGCGGCGAAGTGCAACAAGTCGATGGTCGCGCTCGAGCCGGTGCTGCAGCAGGCCGAGCAGGAACGCACGGTCGACCGCGCGCTCTGGCACGAAGGCACGACGGACGAAGCGCTGCTCAAGGGGCTCGTCGAGCGTCATTTCCAGTTCACGGGTTCGCCGCGCGCGAAGTCGCTGCTGGAAAACTGGGACGCGGCGCGCCGCCAGTTCGTGAAGGTGTTCCCGCACGAATACAAGCGCGCGCTGGGCGAGATCGGTGCGAAGAAGGCGGCGAAGGAAGTGCTGGCCGCCTGAGCGACGAACGACATAGCGAATGCCGCGCGCGCCTGACGGCCGCGCGTGGCTCCCCCACCCGATACACCGAACAGAAGAGCACCTTATGGGCAAGGCAACCGGTTTTCTGGAGTTCGAACGCCGCCACGAGGCGTACGAAGCACCGCTCACGCGCGTGAAGCACTACAAGGAATTCGTCGCGGCACTGACCGACGCGGACGCGAAGATCCAGGGCGCGCGCTGCATGGATTGCGGCATCCCGTTCTGCAACAACGGCTGCCCGGTCAACAACATCATCCCGGACTTCAACGATCTCGTTTACCGCCAGGACTGGCAGCAGGCGATCGAAGTCCTGCACTCGACCAACAACTTCCCGGAATTCACGGGCCGCATCTGCCCGGCGCCGTGCGAAGCGGCGTGCACGCTCGGGATCAACGACGACCCGGTCGGCATCAAGTCGATCGAGCACGCGATCATCGACAAGGCTTGGGGCGAAGGTTGGGTCAAGCCGCTGCCGGCCGAACACAAGACGGGCAAGAAGGTCGCGGTCGTCGGTTCGGGCCCCGCGGGCCTCGCCGCCGCGCAGCAGCTCGCGCGCGCGGGCCACGACGTGACGGTGTTCGAGAAGAACGACCGCATCGGCGGCCTGCTGCGTTACGGGATTCCCGACTTCAAGCTCGAGAAGTGGCTGATCGATCGCCGCATGCGCCAGATGGAAGCGGAAGGCGTGACGTTCCGCACCAGCGTGTTCATCGGCAAGGACCCGCTGCCCGAGTCGATCGGCAGCCTCGCGAAGGAAACCATTTCGCCGGACACGCTGAAGGAAGAATTCGACGCGGTCGTGATCGCCGGCGGTTCGGAAACGCCGCGCGACCTGCCGGTGCCGGGCCGCGAGCTCGCGGGCGTCCATTTCGCGATGGACTTCCTGCCGCAGCAGAACCGCGTGAACGCGGGCGACAAGCTGGCCGACCAGCTGCTCGCGAAGGGCAAGCACGTGATCGTGATCGGTGGCGGCGATACGGGTTCGGACTGCGTCGGCACGTCGAACCGTCACGGCGCGAAGCACGTCACGCAGTTCGAGCTGCTGCCGCAGCCGCCGGAAGAGGAAAACAAGCCGCTCGTGTGGCCGTACTGGCCGATCAAGCTGCGCACGTCGTCGTCGCACGATGAAGGCTGCGAGCGTGACTGGGCGGTCGCGACGAAGCGTCTCGAAGGCAAGAACGGCAAGGTCGAGAAGCTGATCGCGGTGCGCGTCGAGTGGAAGGACGGCAAGATGCAGGAAGTGCCGGGTTCCGAGTTCGAGATGAAGGCCGATCTCGTGCTGCTCGCGATGGGCTTCACGCAGCCGGCCGCGCCGGTGCTCGACGCGTTCGGCGTCGCGAAGGATGCGCGCGGCAATGCGCGTGCGGCGACCGAAGGCGATCGTTCGTACTACAC
>NZ_JACFYV010000143.1:0-17672 GCF_016759955.1 Burkholderia sp. KCJ3K979 | reverse complement strand
GGGTCGCGACGATCCTCGACAAGAAGCTCAGCGACGAAGCCGCGCGGCAGTCCGGCGCGCCGGATACGTCCGATCCGGCAGGCCACGACGACAAAGCATAGGGCCGACGCCGTCATATCCATATCGGCAATGCTTCGTTTGCGGGCACGATCGCCCATGCGACGATTCTTCCAACCGAGCGGCACCGGCCGCTCTCCGAAGATGCCTCGCATGGAGTTCATTCGATGATGCGTTTCACCCGCTGGTTCACCCGCGCCGCCGCCGTCTCGCTGGTCGCCTTGTCCGCCGCGTCGGCGTTCGCGCAAGGCGGCGCCGACAAGATCGTGCGCATCGGTTATCAAAAGGCCGGCCTGCTGTCGATCGTCAAGGCGCAAGGCGCGCTCGAAGCGCGGCTCAAGCCGCTCGGCTATGGCGTCCAGTGGTTCGAATTCCCGGCCGGCCCGCAACTGCTCGAAGCACTGAACGCGAACAGCATCGACTTCGGCTACACGGGCGCGCCGCCGCCCGTGTTCGCGCAGGCGGCCGGCGTGCAGTTCGTCTATGTCGGCGCGGAACCGCCGGCGCCGCACAACGAAGCCGTGTTCGTGAAGGCCGATTCGCCGATCCGGACGGTGGCCGGCCTGCGCGGCAAGAAGGTCGCGCTGCAGAAAGGCTCGAGCGCGAACTACCTGCTGCTCGAGGCGCTGAAGAAGGCCGGCGTGCGCTATGACGAAATCCAGCCGGTCTATCTCCCGCCGGCCGACGCGCGCGCCGCGTTCGAAAGCGGCAACGTCGATGCGTGGGCGGTTTGGGACCCGTACTACGCGGCCGCGCAGAGCGCGCTGAAGGTGCGCACGCTGTCCGACTACACGGGGCTCGCGGCGACCAACAATTTCTACGAGGCGACGCGGAGTTTCGCGCAACAGCATCCCGACGTGGTCGGCGCGATCCTGAAACAGGCACGCGAAACGGGCCAGTGGGTCAACGGGCATCCGGCCGACACGGCCGCGCTGCTGGCGCCGAAGGTCGGGTTGCCGCAGGCGCTCGTCGAAACGTGGATCAAGCGCGTGCCGTTCGGCGCGGTGCCGCTCGACGAGCGCATCGTCGCCGCGCAGCAAGGTGTGGCCGATGCGTTCTACGCGGCGAAGCTGATTCCGCAGAAGCTGAGCGTGGCCGACAACGCCTGGGTCGACAAGAACGTCGCGAGTGCGCTGGCGGCGAAGTAATACGCGCGGCACCCTCCCTCAGCGGGCCGGCCGGGCGCGATGCCCCGCCGGCCGCTTTCATGTCCCGCGCGGCACGCCCTCAACGCAACGCGTTCGCCACCTTCTTCTGCCGCCACAGACACAGCAGATCGCAAGCGACATGCGCGGCCACGATCGCCGTGATGTCCGCATGATCGTACGCGGGCGCCACCTCCACCACATCCGCTCCGACCAGATTCACCGCCCCGAGCGAGCGCACGATCGCCAGCGCCTGCGCTGACGACAAGCCGCCCGCCACCGGCGTCCCCGTTCCCGGCGCGAACGCCGGATCGAGGCAATCGATATCGAAGGTCAGATACGCAGGCCGCGCGCCGACGATCTCGACGATCCGCTCGACCGCCGCCCGCGCACCATGGTCATGCACCCACGCGGCATCGAGCCGCTCGATCCCGAGAAAGTCGTCGTTCCACGTGCGGATGCCGACCTGCACCGACGTCGCGGGATCGATCAGCCCTTCCTTCACGGCCTTGTAGAACATCGTCCCGTGATTGAGGCTGTCCGGATCGTCGTCGGCCCACGTATCGCAATGCGCGTCGAAGTGAATCAGCGACAGCGGCTTGCCGTAGCGCTCCGCGTGCGCGACCAGCAACGGATACGTGATGTAGTGATCGCCGCCGAGCGTCAGCATCTTCGCGCCCGAGCGCAGGATCGTGCGCGCATGCTCGACGATCGCCGGCTTGATCGACAGCGGATTGTGCGCGTCGAACCAGCAGTCGCCGTAGTCGACGGCCGCGAGATCGTCGAACGGATCGAAGCCCCACGGATACGGATGGAGCTCCGCGAGCTGCACGCTCGCCGCGCGGATCGCGGCCGGCCCGAGCCGCGCGCCGGAACGATAGGTCGTCGCGAGATCGAGCGGCACGCCGGAGATCGCGACGTCGACGCCGTCGAGCGCGCGCGAGTAATTGCGGCGCATGAACGACAGCACGCCCGCATAGGTGTTTTCGATCGAGGAACCGTACGGCGTCGTGCGACGGATCGCGCCGTCGCCGTGGAGAAGTTCGGTCATGGTCGGACCTGTTTTCGTGGGGAGCCGGCGCCGCCCTTCGCATCAGCGCGCGGGCCGGGCACGGCATGGATTCATCGGCACGCCCCGGCTCGCGCATCCGGTCGCGCGGCCAGGCGGGACATCGACAACGGCAATACCGCGGCGATCATAGCAAGCCGAATCGCAGCCGTTGCCCCGGTTCAGCCGGGGCAACGCGCGGAAAAACCAGCGGCGGCATCGCGGCTCGTCGCCGTCGTTTCCTAGAAGGATTCGCCGGTTTTCGCGCATCCGTTCTTCCGGATAATGGCCGGCAGCCGCGCCCTCGACGGCGCGCCGTCCGCTGCCGGCCGCTCACCGCAGACGACGACAACCCGGAGACACCCGCCTTGATCGCCACGCTTCCCGCCACCTACCGCCGGCTCTGGCCGCTCGCCATCGCCGCGGCGTTGCTGTACGGACTGTCGCTCGCCGCCGCCCCCTATCCGGGTCAGGCTGCCGCGAAAGCCGCGATGGGCATCCTGCTGCTCGCGGCGGGCAGCACCTGCGGCGCGCCGCGCGAACGCGCGTGGCTATGCGCGGCGCTCGCGACCGCCGTGCTCGGCGACGTACTGCTCGCGCTGCCCGACTGGCCGCTGTCGTTCGTCCTCGGCCTCGGCGCGTTCCTGCTCACGCACCTGTGTTATTGCGCGATCTTCTTCCGGTGGCGCGCGCGGCCGCACGGCTGGCGCATCGTTGCGCTCGTCGGGCTGTGGATCGCCGCGCCGGCGTTCTACGCGGCATTCTTCCCGCACCTCGGCGAGCTGCTGGCGCCGGTCGCCGTCTACATGCTCGTGCTGTGCGTGATGGCGAGCTTCGCGCTCGCCGCCCGCACGCGCGGCCCGCTGGTCGCCGTCGGCAGCCTGATCTTCGTCGGCTCCGACACGCTGATCGGCGTCGGCCGCTTCCTTGGCGGCTTTCCGGGCATCGACTATCTGATCTGGGGCCTCTACGCGCTCGCGCAGGTCACGATCGTGGCCGGGGTTTTCCATGAGACGGCCGCCCGATCGATCCGTCCCTGATACCGTTTCAAACGGACCGTCGTGCGCCGGCGGTCCCGTTTCTTTTCCGTCTCGCCCTGCCGACGGCCTTTTCCGGCCATCCCGCATTGCGGAAACTGCTCCGTTCCAAACCCCGCTCAGCCTTTTCCCGCCTGGCTTCCGGCCCTTAGAGCGCCGCTTCTAGCCTCTTGCGATTTCCGGGTTCACCCACTATCGTTACATCAAACAATGTAACATTCAAAAATGAGCCAAATCGGAGACACCCGGATGAATGCTCGCACGTTGCCTTTCGGTCCACCCGGCCATGACGGCCTGGACGAAACCATCGACATCGCCATCATCGGCACCGGCTTCGCCGGCCTCGGGATGGCGATCCGCCTGAAACAGACAGGCGTGACCGACTTCGTCGTCCTCGAGAAGGCCGCGTCGGTCGGCGGCACGTGGCGCGACAATCATTACCCCGGGTGTGCATGCGACGTGCAATCGCACGTCTATTCGTTCTCGTTCGCGCCGAACCCGCGCTGGACGCGCATGTTCGCGCCGCAGCCGGAGATCCGCGCATATCTCGAAGACTGCGTGCAGCGCTTCGGCGTCGGCCCGCACCTGCGGCTGAATCACGAACTGCAGCGCGCCGAGTACGACGAAGCCGTGCAACGCTGGCGCCTCACGTTCGCGAACGGCAAGCGGCTGTCCGCGCGCGTGCTGGTGTCGGGGATGGGCGGCCTGTCGCGCGCCGCGCTGCCGGCGATTCCCGGCGTCGAAACCTTCCAGGGCCGTGCGTTCCATTCGCAGCAGTGGGATCACGACTACCCGCTCGAAGGCAAGCGCGTCGCGGTGATCGGCACTGGCGCGAGCGCGATCCAGTTCGTGCCGCAGATCGCGCCGCGCGTGAAGGAACTCGCACTGTTCCAGCGCACGCCGCCGTGGATCATGCCGAAGCCCGACCGCAACCTGAGCGGCTTCGAGAAATGGCTGTTCCGCACGCTGCCGTTCACGCAGAAGGTGGTGCGCAGCGGTATCTATTGGATGCTCGAATCGCGCGTGCTCGGCTTCGCGATCCATCCGTCGCTGATGAAAAACGTACAGAAGCTCGCGCTGCGCCACATCCGCAAGCAGATTCCCGACCCGGAGCTGCGCAAGGTGGTCACGCCGAACTACACGCTCGGCTGCAAGCGCGTGCTGATCTCGAACGACTACTACCCGGCGCTGTCGCGCAAGAACGTCGACGTGATCACGACCGGCATCGACCATATCGAAGCCGACGCGGTCGTGACGACCGACGGCAAGCGCCATGAAGCCGACTGCCTGATCTACGGCACCGGCTTCCAGGTGGCCGACCCGTATCCGCGCGGCGCGATCATCGGCCGCGGCGGCCTCGACATCGTCGATGCGTGGCGCGACGGCGCGCACGCGTATCTCGGCACGACGCTGCCCGGCTACCCGAACTTCTTCATGATCGTCGGCCCGAACACGGGCCTCGGCCACAACTCGATGGTGTTCATGATCGAGTCGCAGATCGAATACATCCTCGGCGCGCTGCAGGCGATGCGCCGCGAGCGCGCGGAGGCGATCGAGGTGCGCCCGCTCGTCGAGGCGCAGTTCAACAGCGACCTGCAGGGCAAGCTCAAGAAGGCGATCTGGTCGACGGGCGGCTGCAAGAGCTGGTACCTCGACCCGCGCACCGGCAAGAACACGACGCTGTGGCCGGGCTTCACCTGGCGCTTCCGCCAGGCGACCGCGCACTTCTCGATCGCCGATTACCACGCGTATCGAGCGCCGCAGCACGACACGGCCGCGCGGCCCGCCGCCGCGCCGGCCGCTTCCGCTTCCACGTCCGCCGAAGCGGCCTGAGCCAGACAAGGAGCCACGACATGAGAGATTTCACCAACAAGGTCGCCGCGATCACGGGTGCCGGCTCGGGCATGGGCCGCGCGCTCGCGATCCAGCTCGCGCAGGCCGGCTGCCACGTGTCGCTCGCCGACAAGAACGGCGTCGGCCTCGCCGAAACCGAACGGATCGTCCGCGCGATCGCGCCGAACGTGCGCGTGTCGACGCGCGTCCTCGACGTCGGCGATCGCGATGCGATGTTCGCGTGGGCCGACGACACCGCGAAAGAGCACGGCAAGGTCAACCTGATCTTCAACAATGCGGGCGTCGCGCTGTCGAGCACGATCGAAGGGATGGAATACAGCGATCTCGAGTGGATCGTGAACATCAACTTCTGGGGCGTCGTGCACGGCACGAAGGCGTTCCTGCCGCACCTGAAGGCATCGGGCGACGGCCACGTGATCAACACGTCGAGCATCTTCGGGATCTTCGCGCAGCCGGGCATGAGCGGCTACAACGCGACCAAGTTCGCGGTGCGCGGCTTCACCGAATCGCTGCGCCAGGAGCTGGACATGATGAAGTGCGGCGTGTCGGCCACCTGCGTGCATCCGGGCGGCATCCGCACGAACATCGCGCAGTCGAGCCGCGTCGCGAAGAACATGGTCGGCTTCATCGTCGAGAGCGAACAGCAAGGCAAGGACAGCTTCGAGAAGTTCTTCATCACGACCGCCGACGACGCCGCACGCACGATCCTCGCCGGCGTGCGCAAGAACAAGCGCCGCGTGCTGATCGGCCGCGACGCGAAAGGCGCGGACTGGATGGCGCGCATCCTGCCGGCCGCCTACCAGGCGCTCGTCGTGCTCGCGACCCGCCGCGAGGCCGCGAAGGCCCGCCGTGCCGCACGCGGCACGCCGACGCCCGCACCGGCGCACGCCACCTACAACAATGCAGGCAATCAGGGAGAACAATCATGATGACACCGAACATGATGCCCGTGCGGCGCGACATCCGTTTCGCGCTGCCCCCCGAACGCGCGAAGGACTGGCACGTGCAGGGCGTGCCGGTCACGCACTTCATGAATGCGCTGTCACTGCTGTTCCCGGCCGGCGAACGCTTCTTCATGGATTCGGTGCGCAACTACCGCGACCGGATCGAGGACCCCGAGCTGAAGAAGCAGGTGATCGGCTTCATCGGGCAGGAAGCGATGCACACGCGCGAGCACATCGAGTACAACGACCTGCTGCAGGCGTCGGGCCTGCCCGCGCACAAGCTCGACAAGCGCCTGTGGACGATCCTCGGCTGGTTCAAGAAGGTGCTGCCGCACTCGATGCAGCTGGCGATCACGATCGCGCTCGAGCACTACACGGCGATCCTCGCGAACCAGTTGCTGTCGGGCCACGAACACCGGATCGACGGCTCGGTCGAAGGCTACCAGCAGATGTGGATGTGGCATGCGATGGAGGAAACCGAGCACAAGGCGGTGTCCTACGACGTGTGGCGCACCGTGATGAAGCCGGGCCTCGGCAGCTACCTGCTGCGCACCGGCACGATGCTGACGACGACCGTGTTCTTCTGGGCCATCGTGTTCGACTTCCACGTGCGGCTGATGCGCGCGCACCGTCGAGAACACGGCAAGTTCGGCGGCATGTGGCGCCTCGTGAAGTATCTGTACAGCCCGAAGAACGGGGTGTTCCCGAGCATCGCGCGCGAATGGCTCGACTACTTCCGTCCGGGCTTCCACCCGTGGGATCACGACAACCATCAATATCTGCAGGAGCTCGACACGCTGCTCGAGAACATCGACGCGACCAACGCGCGCTATGCGGCGCAAGCCGCCCCGCGCCGCGTGCCGCTGCATTCGGTTGCGCAGGCATGATGCGATGGCGCGCGCACACGAGATGCTGACCGTCCAGTCCGGCGACGTGAAACTCGCCGTCTACGTAAGCGGGTCGCGCCGCGCGCCGCCGCTGATCCTCGTGCACGGCTATCCCGACTCGGCGGCCGTGTGGGCGCCGATCCGCGCGCGGCTCGCGAAGCGCTACCGCGTGATCGCGTACGACGTGCGCGGCGCCGGCGCATCCGATGCGCCGCGCCGCCGCGCCGACTACACGCTCGAGCGGCTCGCCGGCGACCTGAAGGCAGTGGCCGACGCGACCTGCGGCGGCCGGCCGTTCCACCTCGTCGGCCACGACTGGGGCTCGATCCAGTGCTGGGAGGCCGTGACCGACCCGGCGTTGCGCGGCCGCATCGCGTCGTACACGTCGATCTCGGGCCCGTGCCTCGATCACGTGTTCCGCGCGAAGCTGCGGCTCAAGCAGAGCCTGAAGTCGTGGTACATCGGGTTCTTCCATCTGCCGGTCGTGCCGTCGCTGGTATGGCGGCTCGGCGGGGCCGCGCTGTGGCCGCGCTGGCTGCAGATCACCGAACGCGTGCGGGCCGAGCGCGATCCCGTGCAACTGAAGAATGCGTTGAACGGGATGCAGATGTACCGCGCGAACTTTCTCGCGCGAGCCCGCAAGCCGCGTGAACGGTACGCGCAGGCGCCGGTGCAGATCCTCGTCCCGGTACGCGACCGCTACGTGACCCCCGAGATGTCGGTCGACCTCGACCGCTGGCTCGGTGACCACGTGCGCGAGGAAATCGATGGCACGCACTGGATCGTGCTGCGCCATCCCGACCTGATCGCGTCGCGGATCGACCGGTTCGCGTCCGCGCACGAGCGGCCCGCGGTCGCGGCAGTACCGGCGGCGGCGGCGGCCGCGCGAACGGGCGCCGCAGTTCAGCGCAGCGGCGGCAGGCGCTTGAACAGCGTTTCGTAGTCGACGACGAGCCCGTCGTCGTCGATGTCCATCTCCGCGGTGAAATTCCGGAAGATCCCTTCGTAGCGGTAGCGGCGGCCCGGTTCGATGCACGCATAAGCCTGCTTGACCGGCGTGACCGTCAGGTCCGGCGTCGAGATGTACGCGACGTCGATCGGCCGCCGCTCGCCGCGCGCGAGCCCGAGGCGGCCGATCGGCAGCGAATTCGTAAACGGCGTCGCGGCAATGTCAATGTCGATGCAGCCGTCCAGCTCGTGCAGTTCGCGGCCTGAACCGTCGCGCCAGTGCCCGGCCCCGTCGCCGTGCAGCTCGAGCGTGCCGCCGCCCATCACCTTGAGCACCGCGTACTTCACCCGCCACTGCGGATCGCACTCGACGCGATACGCAAGCCCGTACGCGCGGCCGTACCGCTGGCCGACCACGGCGCTTTCGACGACGATCGCGCCGCCACTCCGGTCGAACGTCAGATGTTCGACCCCGTCGCCTTCGAGCGACGCCCACCGCACCTCACGCATCGTTCCACCTCCTTGGTATCCCGTGTCGGGGCATCGTCACATAAATCATCGCTATCCGGAATGTCACAGTCGATTGAGTCCAGCTCGGCGGCCCGGTCGCTAGAGCGTTGAAACTGACGCGCATGGATCACCCCCTTGGCCGCAGCCCCAGCGGGCACGCGAAAACAATAGCGATGGCGCAAATTTGATATCGAATCGTCGGAATCTCGCGAAAACGCCAACAAAACATCCCCAAGTATGCGCACCGCGCCTCTCGATGCCCCGTTTCAAGGCATCCACCTCAAATCCTGACTATCCATAATTCCCTATTCCGGTGCATCGCGGAGTGTCCTATGCTCGCGGCTCATCCTGTTCCGCCGCCATCATGCCTACCGCCCGCCCCGCCTCGCAGCCGATCGACCTGCGCATCCTGTTGCGCGGCATCGGGCAGGTCGTGCTGCAGGCGAATGCGCTCACCGGCGCGCTGCTGCTCGTCGCGCTGGCGCTGACCGACCTGCGGCTCGCGTGCGCGGCGCTGGTCGGCTCGGCCGCCGCCAGCATGACGGCCGTGCTGACCGGCGCCGAACGCCGCGACCTCGAACAGGGGCTGCACGGTTTCAACGGCGCGCTGGCCGCGCTGATCGCCGTGCTGGTCGCGCCCCGTCCTCTCGCCGCCGTCGCGCTGGTGCCCTTGGTCGCGATTGGCGCGGCGCTCGCGCAACGCGCGATGCGCAAGCCGCTCGCCCGCTGGCGTCAGTGCCCGTATTCGAGCCCGTGCCTGGCCGTCACCGCGCTGTGGCTGCCGTTTGTCGCATTGCAGCATGCGGACGGCGCGAGCGCCGACGCGCTGCTGACGTTCGATTCCTCGGCCGCCGCGCTATTGTCGGGCGTCGCTCAAACCACCTTCGCGCACGGCGCGTGGGCCGGCGCGCTGGTCGTCGCCGGCCTCGCCGTCGCGTCGCGCCGCGCGGCCGTGTTCGCGCTTGGCGGCGCGCTCGTATCGACCGTGCTGCTGGTCGCGCTTGGCGCGAGTGGCGCATCGTTCGCCGACGGCCTGCTCGGTTTCAACGGTGCGCTCGCCGCGCTCGCGCTGATGCCGCGCGGCCCGCGTGCGGCGCTCGCGGCCGCCGCCCTCGCCGCGCTACTCCAGTGGCTCGCGATGCGCGCGGGCATCCCCGTGTTCACGGCCCCGTTCGCGCTCGCGTCGTGGGCGACCGTAGCCGTCACGCGCCGCCTCACCCTTGGAGAACCCGATGTCATTCGCACACCGTCCTGATGCCGTGAAGCCCGGCGGCCCGATCTCGGACGCCGAACGCAAGCTGCGGGTCGACCTCGCGGCCGCGTACCGGCTCGTCGCGCTGAACGGCTGGGACGACCTGATCTACACGCATTTGTCCGCGACCGTGCCGGGCGAACCCGGCCACTTCCTGATCAACCCGTTCGGCCTCACGTTCGACGAGGTTCGCGCGTCGAACCTCGTGAAGATCGACCTGGCCGGCAACCGGATCGGCGCCGGCGAGCACGCGGTCAACGTGACCGGCTTCGCACTGCATGCGGCCGTGCACGCCGCACGCGCCGACGCGGTCTGCGTGATGCACCTGCACAATACGGCCGGTATCGCCGTGTCGATCCAGCGCGACGGGCTGCTGCCGGCGTCGCAGCATGCGCTGCGCTTTCATGGCGACCTCGCGTACCACGACTACGAAGCACTCGCGTTCTCGCCGGCCGAGGGCGCGCGGCTGACCGCGAACCTCGGCGCGAAATCCGCGATGCTGCTGCGCAACCACGGCACGCTGACGGTCGGCCGGACCGTCGCGGAGGCGTATGTGCTGATGGATACGCTGATCAAGGCGTGCGACATCCAGGTGCGCGCGCAGGCCGGCGGCGGACCGCTCGTGCTGCCGGCGCCGGCCATCGCCGAGCGCACCGCCGCACAACTGCGCGACGGCGGCGCGATCGAAGGCGAACTGGAATGGCCGGCGCTGCTGCGCCGGCTCGACCGGATCGATCCGTCGTATCGCGACTGACGTTGCCTCCGCACCCAACCGAATCGTTCACCGTCAATCGTTCAAACCATTCCAACCGGAGCCTTATGTCATGCCGACTTTCAATATCCAGCTGTTCGAAGGCCGCACCGTCGAGCAGAAGCGCGCATTCGTCGAAGCAATCACACGCGTCACGTGCGAAACGCTCGGCTGCGCGCCGGGCTCGGTCGACATCATCCTCACCGACGTGAAGAAAGAGAACTGGGCGACCGCCGGCAAGCTGTGGAGCGACGAGGGCTGAGCACCGCGGGTCGCCCCGCTTCCGCGTCGTCCGCCCTGCGCTGAACCCCGCACCGCGGCGCCCGCGAGAGGCGCTGCCTGCGGGTTTCTCCGCCCGCCGCCCTTGTGCACCCGCACATCGCTTTGTCACGCAATCGGCGCATAATGCCGGACAGACGCAGCAGCCAATGGCCACCCGACGGAGACCGCCATGGAAGCGAAGAACGAGGAAGTCGTCGCACACCTGCTCTCCGATGTCGTCGAATTCGCGCGCGCCCGCCTGCCCGAAGCCACGTTCCGGATCGTCGAACCCTTCCTGCGTCACTACTACGATTTCGTCGACGCCGACGATCTGCAGAATCGCAGCATCGCCGACCTGTACGGCGCCGCGATGGCGCACTGGCAGACCGCCCAGAAATTCGTGCCCGGCAGCGAACGCCTGCGCGTGTACAACCCGATCCTCGAACAGCACGGCTGGCATTCCGACCACACGGTGATCGAGATCGTCAACGACGACATGCCGTTCCTGGTCGACTCGGTGACGATGGCCGTCAACCGTCTCGGGCTCGCGCTGCATTCGGCGCTGCATCCGGTGTTCCGTATCTGGCGCGGCGCCGGCGGCGGCATCGAGCGAGTCGACGCCGGCGGCGCGACCTCCGGCGACAGCCAGTCGCAACTCGCGTCGTTCATCCATTTCGAAGTCGACCGCTGCGGCGATGCCACATTGCTCGACACGTTGCGCGAGGACATCGCACGCGTGCTCGGCGACGTGCGCGCGTCGGTGGAGGACTGGCCGAAGATCGTCGACATCGCCCGCGCGACGATCAAGGAGATGAAGGCGCGCGAAGCGACCGCGGAGGACATCGAGGCGCGCGCATTCCTCGAATGGATGGCCGCCGATCACTTCACGTTCCTCGGTCAGCGCGACTACGCGCTCGTGTCGGACGGCACGGGCTTCGGCCTGCGCGGCATCGAGGGCTCGGGCTTCGGCATCCTGCGCGAATCGCTGCGCACGTCCGACGCGCCCGACGTGACGCCGCTGCCGCAGGCCGCCGCCGACATCATCACCGGCGCATGGCCGATCTTCCTGACCAAGGCGAATTCGCGCGCGACCGTGCACCGGCCCGGCTATCTCGACTACGTCGGCGTGAAACTCGTCGGCGCCGACGGCAAGGTCACCGGCGAGCGCCGCTTCATCGGGCTCTACACGTCGACCGCGTACATGGTGTCGACGGCCGAGATCCCGATCGTGCGCCGCAAGTGCGCGAACATCCTGCGACGCGCGGGCTTTTTGCCGAAAGGGCATCTCGGCAAGTCCCTCGTGACGGTGCTCGAAACCTATCCGCGCGACGAACTGTTCCAGGCCGACGAAGACCAGCTCTACGACATCGCGCTCGGCATCCTGCGCCTGCAGGAGCACCAGCGCACGCGCCTGTTCGTACGGCGCGACCGGTTCGACCGCTTCGTGTCGTGTCTCGTGTTCGTGCCGCGCGACAAGTACAACACCGACCTGCGCCGCCGCATCGCGAAGCTGCTGGTCGACGCGTACAACGGCGTGAACGTCGAATTCACGCCGCTGCTGTCGGAATCGGCGATCGCGCGGATTCATTTCGTCGTGCATGCGGAACCGGGCTCGATGCCCGACGTCGACACGCGCGAACTCGAAACGCGGCTCGTGCAGGTCACGCGCCGCTGGCAGGACGATCTCGCCGACGCGCTGCTCGACGCATTCGGCGAAGAGCAAGGCAACCGCCTGCTGCAACGCTATGCCGAGTCGTTCCCGGCCGGCTATCGCGACGACTATCCGGCGCGCACGGCCGTGCGCGACATCGAGCTGATCGAGCGCGTGAAGGACTCGGGCCAGCTCGCGATGAACCTGTACCGGCCGATCGAGGCCGGGCCGCGCGCATTCCGCTTCAAGGTCTATCGCGCGGGCGACCCGATCGCGCTGTCGCGCAGCCTGCCGATGCTCGAACATCTCGGCGTGCGCGTCGACGAGGAGCGGCCATACCGGATTCAGACGCAGGACGGCGCGCATGCGTGGATACACGATTTCGGCCTCGAGCTCGCGGACGATACCGAGTTCGACATCGAGCGCGTGAAAGGCCTGTTCGAGGATGCGTTCGACCGGATCTGGAGCGGCCGGATCGAGAACGACGACTTCAACCGCCTCGTGCTGCGTGCGCACCTGAGCGCACGCGAAGTGACGATCCTGCGCGCGTATGCGAAATACCTGCGGCAGGTCGGCTCGACCTTCAGCGACGCATATATCGAACGCGCGCTGACCGGCAATCCGGCGATCGCGCGCCAACTCGTCGAGCTGTTCCTGCTGCGCTTCGACCCGCGCATCGGCGACACGCGCGACGTGCAGGCCGAACGCCTGCTGAAGGCGATCGAAGGCGCGCTCGACCAGGTGCCGAACCTCGACGAGGACCGCATCCTGCGCCAGTTCCTCGGCGTGATCAACGCGACCGAGCGCACGAACTACTTCCTCGCCGACGCGAACGGCGAGCCGAAACCGTACCTGTCGTTCAAGTTCAACCCGGCGAAGGTGCCCGGCCTGCCCGAACCGAAGCCGATGTTCGAGATCTGGGTGTACTCGCCGCGGGTCGAGGGCGTGCACCTGCGCGGCGGGCGCGTCGCGCGCGGCGGCCTGCGCTGGTCGGATCGCCGCGAGGATTTCCGCACCGAGGTGCTCGGGCTGATGAAGGCGCAGATGGTGAAGAACGTCGTGATCGTGCCGGTCGGCTCGAAAGGCGGCTTCGTCGTGAAGAACCCGCCGCCGCAGAGCGATCGCGAAGCGTGGATGCGCGAAGGCATCGCGTGCTACCAGACGTTCCTGCGCGGGCTGCTCGACCTCACCGACAACCTCGCCGGCAACGCGATCGTGCCGCCGCCCGACGTGGTGCGCCACGACCCCGACGATCCGTATCTCGTCGTCGCCGCCGACAAGGGCACGGCCACCTTCTCCGACTATGCGAACGCGATTTCGCACGAATACGGCTTCTGGCTCGACGACGCGTTCGCGTCCGGCGGCTCGGTCGGCTACGACCACAAGAAGATGGCGATCACCGCGCGCGGTGCATGGGAATCGGTGAAGCGGCACTTCCGCGAAATGGGCATCGACACGCAGGCCACCGACTTCACCGTGGTCGGCGTCGGCGACATGTCGGGCGACGTGTTCGGCAACGGAATGCTGCTGTCGCCGCATATCCGGCTCGTCGCCGCGTTCGATCACCGGCACGTGTTCCTCGACCCGAACCCCGATCCGGCGACGAGCTTCGCGGAACGCCAGCGCATGTTCGCGCTCGAGCGCTCGAGCTGGGCCGACTACGATACGTCGGTGATCTCGGCGGGCGGCGGCGTGTATCCGCGCACCGCGAAGACGATCCCGCTGTCGCCGGCGGTGCAGGCCGCGCTCGGCATCGACGCGCACGCGCTGCCGCCGACCGAGCTGATCCGCGCGATCCTGCAGGCGCCGGTCGACCTGCTGTACAACGGCGGCATCGGCACCTACGTGAAGGCGGCGCGCGAAACCCACGCACAGGTCGGCGACCGCGCGAACGACGCGGTGCGCGTGAACGGTGCGGACCTGCGCTGCAAGGTGGTCGGCGAAGGCGGCAATCTCGGCTGCACGCAGTTCGGCCGCATCGAGTTCGCGCAGCGCGGCGGCCGCATCAATACCGATGCGATCGACAACTCGGCCGGCGTCGATTGTTCGGATCACGAAGTCAACATCAAGATCCTGCTCGGGCTCGTCGTGTCCGACGGCGAGATGACCGAGAAGCAGCGCAACGCGCTGCTCGCTGAAATGACCGACGAAGTCGGCCTGCTCGTGCTGCGCGACAACTACTACCAGACGCAGGCGCTGTCGATCGCGGGCCGCTACGCGGTCGAGCTGCTCGACGCCGAGGCGCGGCTGATGCGCTGGCTCGAACGCGCGGGCCGCCTGAACCGCGTGATCGAATTCCTGCCGACCGACGACGAAGTCGCCGAGCGGCAGGCCGCGAAGCTCGGCCTCACGTCGCCGGAGCGCGCGGTGCTGCTCGCGTACAGCAAGATGTGGCTCTACGATGCGCTGCTCGAATCCGACGTGCCCGAGGACCCGCTCGTCGCCGCGATGCTCGTCGACTACTTCCCGAAGCCGCTGCAACAGCGCTTCAGCGAGCCGATGCGCCGCCATCCGCTGCGCCGCGAGATTCTCGCGACGCACCTGACCAACGCGCTCGTGAACCGCGTCGGCTGCGCATTCGTGCACCGGCTGATGGAGGAAACCGACGCGAAGCCGGGCGACATCGTGCGCGCCTGCATCATGGCGCGCGACGTATTCGACCTCGATGCGGTGTGGCGCGATATCGACGCGCTCGACAACCGCGTCGCCGATGACGTGCAGGCGCGCATGTTCGTCGATGTCGCGCGGCTGCTGGAGCGCGCGGCGCTATGGTTCCTGCGGCATCTGCAGTCGGGCGCGGTGGCCGACGGCGGCGTCGCCGGATTGATCGCGCGTTGCCGCGACGCAGTGCAGCGGATCGCGCCGCAACTGCCGTCGCTGCTGCCGGCCGACGATCTGGAAGCGCTGTCCGAGCGGCAGCGCGTGCTAGTCGACGCCGGCGTCGACAGCGCGCTCGCGGTACGCGTCGCGAGCGGCGACATCTCGGCCGCGCTGCTCGACATCGCCGAAGTGGCGGCGACCTGCAACCGCAGCCTCGAACTCGTCGCCGGCGTCTATTTCTCGCTCGGCACGCTGCTCAATTACGGCTGGATCGGCGAACGCGCGGCGAACCTGCCGACGCCGACGCACTGGGACATGCTCGCGCGCGCCGCCGCACTTGCGGAAGTCGCTCGGCTCAAGCGCACGCTCGCGACCAGCGCGCTCGCGGAATCGCCGGATTCGACCACGCCGGACACGATCGTCGGCGCGTGGCGCGCGCGCCGCGAGGCCGCGCTCGCGCGCTACGAGCACCTGCTCGCGGATCTGCACGCATCCGGCGGCGCGAGCCTCGCGGTGCTGCTCGTGGTCGTGCGGGAAATGGCCGTGCTCGAACGGGCGTGACGAGCATGACGGTAGCGACGGCTCAGACCGTCGCGACCAGCAACTCTTCCGCGTGGTTCGGCGGCCGCAGGCCGTCCGTGCGATCGGCGAAATAACGGCGCGTCAGCTCGGCGGCCGACACGTGTTCGACCTTCGCAAAGCCGGCCTCCAGGGCAAGCGCCCGGATCTGGTCCGGCATGAAGAAGCTGATGAACGGCGTGCCGCTCGCCCGCGCGCCCTTCGCGGCCATTTCCAGCCCCGGGCGCACGTCCGGAGCCGCGTTCTCCAGCGGCCACAGGAACGTCATCGCGAACGTCGACCCCGGCGCGAGCGACGCCACTTCGCGCAGCGCGGCCGCATTCGCTTCGCGCGTCAGGTACATGCTGACGCCGGTGGACACCACGACCGCCGGCTGGCCGGCATCGAAGCCCGCGCCGACGAGCGCGTCGCGCCACGACTGCTTCGCCTCGAAATCGACCGGCACGAAACGCAGCCAGTCGGGCACGCCGTAGCCGAGTTCGACCAGGCGGCGTTGTTTCCAGCGCTGCGGCGCCGGCTGGTCGATTTCGAACACGGTCACGCACGATGCCATCTCCGGCCGGCGCTGCACGAAGCTGTCGAGCCCCGCGCCCAGGATCACGTACTGTCGCACGCCGCGCGCGGCCTGCTCGGTCACGAGATCCTCGATGAAGCGCGCCCGCGCGACGATCGACGCGCGAAACGGCCGCGTGAACTGCGGGTCCATGTCGCCGCGCTGCTGCCAGCCGGGTTCGGGCGCGAGCAATTGCAGCCCGATTTCGTCTGCGAGCACATGCGGCGGGGCGTCGAGCTCGACGTGCAACGCGCGCCACAGCGCGACGCGTGCGGCCGTGCTGTCGGGCGCATCGTCTTCGCGGTTATCCGTCATGTCGACCTCACGCGCCCTGCTTGCCCGGCGCCTGCAGGCGCCACACGCGGCCGTCCGGATCGCGCACGGTCATGTCGCGCGTGCCCCAGTGCGTGTCCTCGAACGGCGTGACGACGTCGACGATCGGCTGGGGCTGCACCGCCTGCTCGTCGGCCACCTTGAGCACGACCTGCATGTCGGGCTTTTCGCTCGGCGGCACTTCGGCGATGAACAGGAACGGACCATCGCCGCTGCGCAACTGGCCCGAATGGTGATCGGTTTCGAATTCCAGCTTGAAGCCCAGTGCCTGAAAGAATTTCGCCGACTTGCCCCAGTTGTGGGTGGTCAGATACACGGCTTCGATTCGTTCGGATGACATGCTCACTCCTCCTGGTTGGACGGTCCCGCGCCCGGCGGCGGCGCGGCCAGATACGCGCGCAACGCATCGGCCACCAGCGCGGACAGCGATTGCTCCGTCTCGATGGCGCGATGCTTGACCTGCCGGATCAGGCCGAGCGGCAGGTACACGTTGAATTGCTTCACTTCTTCGTCGGTCATGGATACTAGTATGCTAGCAATATAGCAAAAGTCAATTGAGAACGATGGCGGCATGGGTGCAGGGGCCGCCGTCGGAGGTCGTGCGTCCGCGTTACTTTGCGGCGCGCGCCGCGAGCCGCTCGAACAGCACGTCGAGATCGAATCCCGCCGTATTGATGCCGATCGTGTCGCGCAGGCACGCGGCCCAGTCGGCTGCGTTGTCGAACGTGACCGTGCGCCCGGCCCCGGCCGCGTCGCGCAGCGTCAGCACGGTGTTGAGCAGCGCCGCGCGGCCGTCCGGCAGCACGCGGCACGCGATCAGGTCGTTCACGAAGATCGATTCGGGATACGTCGACGTGAACCAGTTCGCGGCGTCGTAATCGATCCATTCGGCCGGCTTCAGCGAGAAGCGGTAGGTCGTCTGCCAGCCGTCGGGAATTTCGAACTGCATGTCGAATTCGCCGTCGACCGGCGCGTCGATCACGCGAAACGCGCCGTGCGGCGTCAGTTGCCGCTCGCCCGGCACGAAGCGCAGCGGCGCGGT
>NZ_JACFYV010000142.1:0-17786 GCF_016759955.1 Burkholderia sp. KCJ3K979 | reverse complement strand
CCTGTGCGACGCGCTGCTCGACGACGCGGGCATCGCCGCGCCCGCGTCGGGCCTCGATTTCGCGCGCATCGACCGCTGGCTGCGCGCGCGGCTCGCCGACCCGCTGCGCATCGCCGATCTCGCCGCGCACTGCGGCTACGGGATGCGCCGGTTTCATCAATTGTTCGTCGACGCCTTCGGCGAAACCCCGCATCGCTACCTGCAGCGGCTGCGGCTTGACGCAGCAGTCGTGCTGCTCGCCGACGGCCGGCATGCGCTGGTCGACATCGCGGGCAGCGTCGGCTTCGCGGATCAGAGCACGTTCACGCATGCGTTCACCAAGCGCTTCGGCGTGGCGCCGGGACGCTGGCGCGGCGAACGGCATTGAACGGTCAAGCGGCGCCGGTTTTCCCGCGATGGCGGATGCGGCGGCCGCTCGCCCCGGCATCACGGCCGGACGCGCTTCGACAGCCGCTGTCCGTCCCGCGTGAAGCCGTACCGCGCGTAAAAGCGGTGCGCATCGAGCCGATGGTCGCCGCTCGTCACCTCCAGTTTCACGCACCCCACCGACTCGAACCAGCTGTGCGCCGCTGCGATCAGCGCGCCGCCGACACCCTGCCCGCGACAGCCTTCGTCGACGACCAGACTCGTGATGCGCCCGAGATTGCCGTGCGCGTGAAATAGCGCAAGCGCATGCAGGCTGATGCAGCCGACCACGCGATGCGCGATCGTCGCGACCAGGATGCGGTCGACCGCGCTCGGCAGCAGTGTTGCCAGCTTGTCGCGGATCATCGCGGGGGGCGCATCGTAGCCAAGCTGGTGCATCAGCCGTGCGATGTCGGCGTGATCGGCGATCTGCGCGTCGCGCGTCGTCAGGTTGGAGGGAGTCATCCGGACAGGCCTGTCGAAAGTCGATGTGCGCGGTGGCATGCGCCCGCCGCATTGCCATGTTAATCGCCGCGCACGGGCCGCGTATCGACGCTTCACATCCCGCTGAAACATCGGATGTCCGTCGCCGCCTACGATGGACGCATGGATACGACCACACCGTCCCCCGCTTTCCCGCCCGCGCTGGCGCGCATCGTCGCCACCGTCAGCATCGGTTTCGTCGTCACGCAGCTCGACGTGACCATCGTCAATATCGCGCTCGCGCATCTCGCCGCCGATCTGCACCTGCCGGTCGCCGGCCTGCAATGGGTCGTCGATGCGTACACGCTCGCGTTCGCGGTGCTGATGCTGTCGGCCGGCGCGCTCGGCGACCGCTTCGGCACACGCCGCCTGTATGTCGCGGGCCTCCTGCTGTTCGCGTTCGCGTCACTCGCGTGCGGCGCCGCCGTCGCGCCCGCGATGCTGATCGCGGCCCGCGCGCTGCAAGGCGTCGGCGCCGCGGCCATGCTGCCCAATTCGCTCGCGCTGCTCAACGACGCGTGCCGGCATGACCCGCGCCTGCGCGCCCGTGCGGTCAGCGGGTGGACGGCGGCCGGGTCGATCGCGATCGCGGCCGGCCCGGTCGTCGGCGGCCTGCTGATCGCCGCGTGGGGCTGGCGCGGCATCTTCCTCGTGAACCTGCCGCTGTGTGCGGCGGGGCTCGCCGCCACGTTCGCGTGGGTGCCGGTGCGCCGCGCGCAGGCTGCCCCGGCGCGCTCGGCCCGTTCGCTCGATCCGCGCGGCCAGTTCATCGCGATCGCGATGCTGACCGCGCTGACCGGCGCCGTGATCGAATGGCGGCCGCTCGGCTTCACGCATCCGGTCGTGGCCGGCGGTTTCGTGCTGGCAGCGCTGGCCGCGCTCGCGTTCGTCGCGGTCGAATCGCGTACGGCCACGCCGATGCTGCCGCTGTCGCTGTTCCGCCACCCTGCGTTCAGCGCGGCCGTGCTGTTCGGGATCTGCGTGAACCTCACGTACTACGGCACCGTGTTCGTGCTCGCGCTGTACCTGCAACGCGCACGCGGCGAGTCGGCGTTGCAGGCCGGGTTCGCGTTCCTGCCGCTCACCGGCGGCTTCCTGCTGTCGAATCTCGCGAGCGGACGCGTCGTCGCCCGCCACGGCCCGCGCGTGCCGATGGTGGCCGGCGCGCTCGTCGCCGCGCTCGGCTACGGGTCGCTGCATTTCGTCGATGCCGCGACGCCGCTCGGCGTGCTGCTGGTGCCGTTCCTGCTGATTCCGTCGGGCATGGGCTTCGCGGTGCCCGCGATGACGACGGCCGTACTCGCCTCGGTCGCACCCGAGCGGGCCGGCATCGCGTCGGCCGTGCTCAATACCGCGCGGCAGGCCGGCGGCGCGATCGGCGTCGCGGCGTTCGGTGCGCTCGCCGGCGGCGGCGGTGCAGCGCAGGTCGTCAGCGGGTTGCGGATCGAAACCGTCGTGTCGGTCGCGCTGCTGGTCGCCGCCGCGCTGCTCGCGACCCGCGTGCGGACCGATGCGGATCGCGGTGCGCCGCGGTCGCGTCAGGCCTTGTCGGCGCACGATTGAGCGCGTGCGGTCATGCGGCGCCGGGGTCGGGCTGGATCAGGTGACGCCACGGAAAGACGTTACGCCCGAAGTGGCTCACGTGCCCACCGCGGCTCGCCTGAATCACCATGAACTGCAAGCGCGGATGCGGCGCGTGCAGCGTGTCGGGTGCATCGAGATCGAGACAGGTATTTCCAGATACAACGCGGGAGCTGCTGGCCGGCCGGGCCATCGCGCCTGATGCTCATCGCCGTGTCGCGCTCGCCTCGTCGTCGACCTTCCTGACGACCGTGTCGGCCGCCTTCACGGGCCGGCCGTCGTCGTGCCGCAGCGCGAGCTTGCGGATCGCACGCCCGGTGCCGCGATCGACCAGCACCGAATGCCGCTCGTCGCGCGCGAACAGGTTGGCCTCGCCCCACTGCCGCAGCATCACGATGACCGGAAACAGCCCTTCGCCCTTTTTCGTCAGCACGTACTCCTGATACGCGGTGCCGTCCGACGCCGGCACGACGTCGAATACGCCCGCGTCCACCAGCATCTTCAGCCGGTCGGACAGGATATTGCTCGCGACGCCGAGACTCGCGCGGAAATCGCCGAAGCGGCGCACGCCGTCGAACGCATCGCGCACGATCAGCAACGCCCAGCGATCGCCGACGATATCGGTCGCGCGCGCCACCGGGCACGGCGAATCCGCAAGACTTTTCTGCCTGGCCATCTTTCTCTCCGCAATCGTGCCGGCCGCCTTCGCGGGCATGCCGGCCATCCGTGCACGGGCCTCAGGCCCGCCACCCAACAAGTTGCATTTTAAAACTACTTTCCCTACACTCCAACCTAGTTTCAAATTGCAACTACATTGCGTGAGGAACCCATGGAATCGTCCTGTCATTCCGGCACCGTTGCATCGAACGCGTCGACCGACGCGATCCATCCGGCCGAGGACGGCCGCCTGTCGTCGGCACGCGTCGCCCTGCTGGCTGTCTGCTGCGCGGCGAGCGTCGCGAACGTCTACTACGCGCAGCCGCTGCTCGATTCGATCGCACGGGATTTCGGCGTGTCGCAGGCCGCCGTCGGCGGCGTCATCACCGCGACGCAGCTCGGCTGCGCGCTCGCGCTGCTGTTCGTCGTGCCGCTCGGCGACCTGCTGAACCGCAAGCGCCTGATCGCCGTGCAGCTCGTGCTGCTGAGCGCGGCCTGCATCGGCGTGGCCACGGCACCGACGCGTGGCGCGCTGCTGGCCGGAATGGTCGCGGTCGGGCTGCTCGGCACCGCGATGACGCAAGGGCTGATCGCGTGCTCGGCCGCCCTCGCCGGTGCGGGCGAACGCGGGCGCGTGGTGGGCGCCGCGCAGGGCGGCGTCGTGGTCGGACTATTGGCCGCGCGCTCGCTGGCGGGCGTCGTCACCGACATCGCGGGGTGGCGGGCCGTCTATCTCGTGTCGGGTGCGCTCGCGATCGCGATGCTCGTCGTGCTGTCGCGGCTGCTGCCCGATATGCGCGAACCGCGCGCACGCATCGGCTACGCGGCGCTGCTGCGCTCGATGGTGTCGCTGCTGCGCGACGAACGCGTGCTGCGTGTGCGCGGCGCGATCGCACTGCTGATGTTCGCGGCGTTCAGCATCTTCTGGAGCGCGCTCGTGCTGCCGCTGAGCGCGCCGCCGCACGCGATGTCGCACACGCAGATCGGCGCATTCGGCCTCGTCGGCGCGCTCGGTGCGGCGGCGGCGGCCCGCGCGGGCCGGCTCGCGGATCGCGGGCGCGGCGAGGCGACGACCGGAGCGGCACTCGCGCTGCTCGCGTGCGCGTGGCTGCCGCTCGCGTTCGGCAATACGTCGATTGCATGGCTGATCGTCGGCATCGTGCTGCTCGACGTCGGCGGGCAGGCCGTCCACGTCGTCAACCAGAGCATGATTCTTGGTGCGCGGCCCGATGCGCATGCGCGCCTCGTCGGCTGCTACATGCTGTTCTATTCGGCCGGCAGCGGGCTCGGTGCGATCGCGGCGACGATGATGTATGCGCGCGCCGGCTGGACCGGCGTCTGCGTGCTCGGCGCGGGGGTGAGCGTGGCCGCGCTCGGGGTGTGGGTGGCGACGCTGCGGCGCGCGTGAGGCGCGCCGGCAACGTCGCGGCGCATGTCGGTCCCGCTGCGGTTCGACGCACACGGTGCGCGCCGCGAACGTTCAGCCTGCCGCCTGAATCGCCTCTTCGTACACGCCGGCCACGCGCCGTGCGATCACCGCATTGTCGAAATGATCGCGTGCATAACGCTTGCATGCGGCCTCATCGGGCAGCGCGATCGCACCCGACAGCGCGCCGCCGAGCCCTTCGGCAATTGCATCCGCGCCCGTCGACGGCAGCACGAGATCGTTCGACAACCCGGCGACCGCCTCCGGCAGCCCGCCGACCGGCGTGACCAGCACCGGCGTGCCGGACGCCAGCGATTCGACGGTGATCAGCCCGAAGCCTTCGAGCGCGACCGTCGGCACGACACTGACCGTCGCCGCGCGATACAGCGCCGCGAGATGATGGTCGGGCACGAAGCCGAGCAGCTTCACGTTGTCCTGCAGCCCGGCTTCGTCGATGCGCTGCTGCAGTTCCTCGCCGATCTTGCCCTTGCCGGCGATCAGCAGCAGCACGTCCGGATGGCGGCGCTTGACGACGCCGATCGCGTCGATCAGGTCCTCCAGCCCCATGCGCCGCACGAGTCGGCGCACGGCCAGCACGATCGGCCGGTCCTGCGGCAGTTGCAGCTTGTGCCGCGCCTCGGCGGGCGTGAGCGGCGTGTCGAACTGCGCGGTATCGACGCAGCCGGGAATCACGCGCACGCGCGACGGATCGATCCCGTACCGGTTCGTCAGGATCTGGCCGAACGCCTGCGACAGCACGATCAGCCGCGACGAGCGCGTATACACCGCCTGTTCGAGATAGCGCTTCGCGCGCTGCCCGAGCGACGCGGCGCCCTCGACCTGGCTTTCGTCGGCCCACGGCCCCTGGAAGTGCGACACCTGCGGAATCCCGCGCGTCACGTCGAGGCCCGGGAACGTGTACAGCGCGAAGTGCGACGAAATCACGTCCGGCCGCGCGCTGCGGATCTCGTCGCGCAACGCGCGCCGCGCGGCGAGCATCCGGCGCGCGAGCGGCTCCGACGCGGGACCGAAACCCTGGATCGCCCCGCCCGTGTCGTCGGCGACCTTCGGCGAGCCGGCCACGAGCCCGCGCACCTCGACGCCCGCGCCGGGCAGCGCGCCGACGAGCGAGTAGTACATCCGGTCGAGGCCGCCCGCGCGTTCGGGGAACCAGTGCATGCCGATCTGCAACGATTTGATCGGCCGGGAAGAGTGGGACATCACGGTTGCTCCTGCGTGATTGCATGCTCGACCCGCTCGAAGGCGGACGGCTGCGTGGGTTGGCCGATGCGCCGGTAAAGCGCGACGTACTGGGCGCCCATGTGCGCCCAGCCGAAACGGGTCATCAGTTCGCGGGCCGCGTCGCCCATCGCGCGACACGTGTCGCGCGACGCCGCGAGCGCGCCGATCGCCTGCGCGAGCGCGGCCGGATCGTCCGGGTCCTCCAGCACGATCCCGCATTCGCGCGTGATGATTTCCGCGCCGCCCGCCGTGCGCGCGGTGACGACCGGCAGCCCGGCCGCCATCGCCTCCAGCAGCGACAGGCTCATCGCTTCGTAGCGCGACGGAAAGACATACGCGTCGACCGAGCGCATCAGCGTCGGCATGTTCTTCACGAGCCCAAGGAAATGCACGCGCGAATCGATGCCGAGCGCGCGCGCCTCCTCCGGATACGGGCTGCCGGGCAGATAGCCGGCTACCGCCAGATGCACGTTGGCGGGCAGCTTCGTCAGCGCCTTCAGCACGGTGCCGAGGTTCTTGCGCGGCGTGCGCAGGTCGCCGACGAACAGCAGCAGGAACGCGTCGTCCGGCAGCTTGAACGCCGCGCGATCGGCCTGCGCGCCGGCGAACGCGCTGCCGTCGACGCCGTTGTAGATCACGCTGATCTTGCGGCTGTCGATGCCGAGCCCGGCAATCTCGTCGGCCACCTTCTGCGACACGGCGGTGATCGCGCGCGAACGCTTGTACGCCCAGCGCTCGAGCACGGTATTCACGCGCGTGTAGACGTACTGGTAGGCCGACCACAGCCCCTTCGCGGGCCCGAACGGATAGTACGGACTCTTGAACCAGCCACCGTGCACGAAGTGCGCGGTATTGACGTCGGCCTTGATCCACGAGATGAAGCCGTTCACGTGCAGTACGTCGTATTCGCTACGGTGCGCGCGCAGCCACGCCGCGCTTTTCAGCGCGAACACCTGCTGCTTGACGAGATTCGACGGCCAGAAGCCGCCGACCTTCACCGGCACCCAGCGCACGCGCGGGTCGGCCAGCAGCTCGGGCGCGACATGCGACGCGACCAGCGTGACCTCGTAGTTCTCGGCCAGCGCCGCGCGCGCGATTTCGTAATTGACGCGGCCCTGCCCGTCGTTATGTCGCACGACGTGCGTGACGATCGCGATTCTCAATGGTCGCCTCCCCGTGAACGCGCGGCGGCCAGCAGGCGTTGCGCCTTCTGCCAGTGCGCCGCGGCAAGTATCGAAAAAATGGCTGTGAACATCAGCAGGCCGCCGGTGCCGATCAGCGAGTTCGTGAACACGAGCATCGCGAAGGTCGACAGGCACAGGCTCAGGCACGCGCCGACGAACTTGTCCTTGCGCAGCTTGAACGCCGCGCGCAGCGTGCGGCCGAACAGCATCACGACGCCGGCGAGATACAGCAGCGTGCCGGGCCAGCCGAGCACGAACGGCACGTTCATCACGCCGCTGTCGAAGCTGCCGTACTTGCCGAGTTCGCCGCTGTCGCTCGACAGCTTCGTGGACGCGCCCGTCGCACCCATTCCTTCGCCGGCGACGTCGGTAAACGCCGTCTGCGCGAAGGTCGCGTAAAACTTGTTGCGGTCGTCGTAGCTGCGGTCGTCCTTCAGGTTCGTGATCGACTGCAGGCGCGCGCCGAGCCGGTCGGCCACCGGCCCGACGGTCAGCAGCGGCACGCACAGCCCGACCAGCACGACGCCGCTGATCAGAATCCGCATCCGCACGCGGTTGCTCGATTGCACGAGCTGGATCGCGAGCGCGATCACCCAGCCGCCCCAGGTCGAGCGCACGAGACACAGCGCGAACGACACGAAACCGGCCGCGCCCGCGAACCAGCGGATCTTCTGCGGCGCGACCAGCACGAACACCAGCGCGCCCATCATCGCGAACGCGAACGGCCCGGACGAATTCATCGTGCTGAACACGCGCACGCCATACGGCACCGGCTCGCCCTGCGAGCCCATCTGCGAGCCGACCATCCACAGCACGTCCCACTGCGGCATCACGAAATACTGCACGACGCCGTACACGCCCATCACGAGCATGCCCCACATGAAGGTGGACAGCAGCACGTCGCGATACTCCGGATAGTTGCGCGCGTTCACCATGATGTGAAAGCCGATCAGGATCGGGTACAGCCAGTTCGCGAGGTCGTAGGTCGCGGCCATCACGCCGCTCGACACGATCCCGACCAGGTACGCATACACGAGCCCGAACAGGATCAGCAGCACCGGAATCCCGCGCCGCTGCGCGAGCACGCGGTAATGCCTGACGAGCCCCAGGCCGGCGATCATCGTCACCGCGAGCGGCGCGACCTGGATCAAACTCGTCGGCGTGAACGCGCCCTTCGACCAGTCAGCCAGGCGCCGCACTTCCGGGCTCAGGAACCACACCCACCACATGAAGCCCACGTAGCGTGCCGGGCTCTTGAAATACAGCCAGATGCCGACCCCGATGGCCAGCACCGGGAATACGAGCGTCAGCACCTTGCCCTGGTGGACGGCGATCAGCGCGGCGGTCAACGCCCACAGCCCGGCCTGCCCGGCCCAGTGCTTCGGCTCGGCGAACCAGCTGCGGGCGCGCGACGGCGCGCGTTCGGCGGCAATCGTACTCATCGATCCGCGCTCACTGCGACGACGCGCTCGAATCGGCGAGCGGCATCGCGACGCCGGCCGGCGCGGGCGTGCGGCGCCGGCGCAGCATGTCGCGCGTGATCCGCACGTGCTGCTCGGCGAACGCCTGCGTGGTCAGGTCGCGTTCGCGCAGGCACGCAGCCGCGGCCCGCGCGCAGTCGAGCGCCGCCGCCGGATCGGCGACGAAGCGGTCGGCGGCCTGGCGCATCGCCTGCGCGTCGAACGCCGGCACATAGGCGGCCGTATCGTGCGGGAAATAGTCGCTCAGGCCGCCCACGTCGGACACGATCATCGGCTTGCCGACGGCCGCCGCCTCGAGCATCACGGTGATGCCCGACGCGTGGAAATTCGGCCGCAGCGGCACGACGATCACGTCGGCCCACGCGTACAGCTCGTGCTGCTTCGCGAGCCCCGACGCCGGGCCGATCTTCACGTTCGGCGCATGCCACTCGCGCGGCACGCGGCGGCGCGTCGCGAGCCGCACCTCGTAGCGTTCGTCGCCGCCGAACGCGGCGAGGAACGTGCGCCAGTCGCGGTCGCGGTCGTTGCCGATCGCCGCGATCCGCAGCGGCCGGTTCGGTTGCCATTGCCGCGGCTCGACCGGCGGGAAATCCTGCGTGTTGAGCCCGTAATAGACGAATTCGGCTTCGCGCCCGAGATAGCGTCGGCACAGGTCGGCGTTGTCGCGGGCGAGCGTGGTCAACGCGTCGGCGCGCGCGAGCAGCTTGCGGTACAGCCAGCGGCGCGGGCCGCCGAAACTGCCCCACTTGTCGAACAGCCAGACGCTCTGCGCAAGCAGCAGCGGGCGCTTGCCCTGCGCGCCGGCGAGCTTGAGGATCAGCGCGGCGGCCAGATGCTCCTGCTCGGTGTGCGTCCAGATCACGTCGGTCGCGAGCAGCGCCGCGCGATTGCGCCACGCGTGCACGACGTCGAAGCCGAGCGCCGCCTTCAGCGCGCGGCGCGCGACGCTCACGATGCGGTTCTCGCCGACGTCCTGCGAATAGGTCAGCCGGAATTCGTCGGATTCGGCGTGGTGATAGCCGTACAGGCAGCCGATGTCGTCGCCCTTCCGGTAGGTACGCGGATCGGCGCCATAGAACAGATGGACGTGGACGTTGGTTGCAGCCTTCGTGGTCATGCGAGCCCTCCGGATGTGGCCGCGCGCGGTGCGCGCAGGCCGTTCAAGACGTCACCGGCGGCATCGCCGCACGGTGGGGGGCAAGGTTGGTGCGACGCGCATCGCGGGCGCCGCGGCGCACCGCGCGCCAGTGCGCGAGCACGCGGGCGCGCCGCGCGGTCGGCAGCGCCAGCAGCAGGTGCGCGAAGCCCGGATAGACGCGCGTGCCGACCAGCGCCCACCACCACCACGCGATCTCGCGCCGCAGCGGCGACAGATGCTCGCGCAGGATCAGGTGCAGGTTGTGCGCGCCGTTGCTGATCGCGTTCAGCGACGCGGCATCGCGCCGGTCGTCGTCGAAGCGCTCGGCCGGAAAATGATCGACCGCGATCGCCGGGTCGTAAACGAGCTTCCAGCCTTCGCGCTGCACGTGCATGCTGAAGCCCATGTCGTTGTGCATCTGCGCGCCGGCGCCGCGCAGCCGCGTGTCGAAGCGCAGCCGTTCGATCGCTGCGCGGCGGTAGCTCATGTTTGCGCCCTTGAGCATGTCGACTTCGCGCGCGCCGCCCACGCCGAGGTGATGATTGCCGATGATCTTGCCGGACAGCGTGAGCTGGCCGACGAGTTCGCGCGATTCGTCGAGCAGACGGCCCTTCTCGTGCACCCAGTCGCGTCCGCCGACCGCGCCCACGCGCGGATCGGCCTGGAATACGGCTTCGATGCGCGCGAGCCAGTCGGGGCGCGGCGCCGCATCGTCGTCGGTGATCGCGACGATGTCGCCGTTCGCCGAGTCGAGCCCCTTGTTCAGCGCGGCGACCTGCCCCCCCACGTCGACCGGCACGATGCGCAGCGGCAGCGCGCCGCCGACCGCCGGATCGGCGAGCCGTTCGTGCGTGGCGTCGTCCTCCGGGCGCGCGACGACGATCACCTCGTCGGGCAGCCGCTGCTGCCGCTGCAGCGCCAGCAGGCAGCGCGCGAGGTCGGCGGGACGCCGGTAGGTCGGAACGAGCACGGAAATTTTCATCAAGGATTCTCCAGTCGGCCGGGCAGGCGCTCGCGCCGGCCCGGTGTCGTGAAATGCGGTCAAGCGCTCAGGTATTCATGCACGGCCGCATAGCCGCGGCCGTAGCCGTAGCCGCGCGCCTTCGGCGGCACGCCATTGAAGATCCCGCCCTCCAGGTCGACGCCCGCGGTGCGCAGGCGCTTGATCGCGTCGGCGATCTCGCCTTCGGTATGCATGCCCGAGCGCAGCACGAGGAACGTCGAACCGGCCATGCGGCCGATGATGGTCGCGTCGGTCACCGCCAGCACCGGCGGCGAATCGATCAGCACGACGTCGTAGCGCTTGCCGAGCCCTTCGAGGTATTGCGGCAGGCGCGTCGACATCAGCAGTTCCGACGGATTCGGCGGGCGCGTGCCGGCCGCGATGAACGACAGGCCCTGCACCGGCGTCTCGCGGATCGCTTCCTCGAGCGGCGACTGATCGCTCAGCAGCTCGGACAGGCCCGGCTGCACGGTGAGACCGAAGTAGCGGTCGAGCATCCCGCGGCGCATGTCGGCGTCGATCAGCAGCACGCGCTTGCCCGAATGCGCGAGCAGCACCGCGAGGTTGACCGTCAGGAAGCTCTTGCCGATGCCCGGCGTCGGGCCGGTCAGCACGATCACGCGGTTCTTCGCGTCCATCATCGCGAACTGCATCGCGGTGCGCAGGCTGCGCATGCTCTCGACGCTCAGGTCCTTCGGACGCAGGCTCGCGAGGATCGGCCGCGCACGGCTGCCGCCCTTCTCCGCCGCCGCGTCGAGCTTCACCTGCTCGGCGCTTTGCGGCACCAGCCCGTACAGCGGCAGGTTGAACGTGCGCTCGATGCGGTCCGGGTCCTCGATGCCCTGGAACAGGTTGCGGCGCAGGAACACGACGCCCGTGCCGAGGATCAGCCCGAGGAACACGGCGGCCGACAGGATCAGCACCTTCTTCGGCTTGACCGGCGCGCCCGGACGCAGCGCCGAATCGATCAGGTGGATGTTGCCGCCCGTCCCGGCCTTCTGCACCGACAGTTCCTGCACGCGGTTCAGCAGCAGCACGTAGATGTCCTCGGCGACCTTCGCGTCGCGCTGGAGCTGGACCGCCTTCACCTCGGTCGCCGGCAGGCTGCGGAAGCGGTTGCTGAACTTGTCCTTCTCGCCCTGCAGCTCCGCGAGCTGCTGCTTCGCGGCGATCACCATCGGATGCGAATCGGTGAAGCGCTGTGCGAGCGACGCGAGCTGCAGCCGCTGCGCGGCGATCTGCTGTTCGTACTGCACGCTGCCTTCGAGGTAGACCTTCGCCTCGTCGCTCGCGTTGATCGAGCCCGACGTGCGCTGGTATTGCGTGAGCGCGGCTTCCGCGCGTTCGAGGTCGGCCTTCAGGCGCGGCTCCTCGCCCTTCAGGAAGTCGAGCATCTTGGTCGCTTCCGCCTGCTTCGCGACCACGTGCTGGTTCAGGTACGACTGCGCGAGCGCGTTCGCGATCGCGGCGGTCTGGTCCGGGTCCTTGCCTTCGAGCGAGATCTGCACGACGCCCGTCTGCTTGCCCTGCTCGCTCACCTGGATACCGGCCTGGAAGCCGCTGATCGCGTCGAGATCGTTGTAGCGCACCACCGTGAACTGCGTGCCGGGGCGCGCGACGAGCTTCCGCACGAGCAGCGTCACGCCGCCGCCCTGCGCGGCTTCGTCGACGCGGCCCGCCAGCAGCCGCGTGCCGTTCTCGTCGACCAGCGAATAGGTGCCGTTCGGGCCGGCCGTCAGCGTCAGCTTCTTGCCTTCGAGCGCCGGCACGACGCTGATCGAGTCGACGTCGGCGACTTCGCCGCCCCACGCATACGACTTCAGGCCGAGCCACGGCCGCGACGGCTCGCCGGGCGTCGCGAGGCGCGCGGCGAGGCTGCCGAGCACCGGCAGCGTCTTCGGCGCGACCGAGAAGTTCAGCTTGAACTGCTCGACGACCGGCGTGACGACGCCGCGGCTCTTGATGATCTCGATTTCCGCGTCGGTCGGCGCCTGCTGCGGGCCGCTGTTGATCGACGCGCCCGTCTGCGTCTGCGTGAGCGCCTGCGACGTGTTGTCGTTGCCCTCGACCCGCACGTGCACGTCCGCCTGGTAGACCGGCTTCGCGATGAAGCAGTAGAGGCCGGCGAGCGCGACGACCGTCACCGCGATGCCGATCAGCAGCCAGATGTCGTCCATGATCACCTGGAGCAACTGGCCGAGAACGAAGTCCTCTTCCTCGGTCTTCGCGGTCAGGTCCGCGTAGGAGTGTTTCGCTTGCGTGTTCACCATTCGTTCCCGCTTGAGTGGTGCCGGGGGGCGGGCGCCGCCCCGGCGGGCTATCAGCGCGTGATTTGCCGCATGTAGAAGATCGTCTGGATCGTCGGCAGCACCTGCTGCAGCACACGGTTGAACTGCACCGAACCGGCCGTGCTGACGTAGACGACGTCGAGCGGTTGAAGCGGGAAGCGGCTCGACAGCATCAGCGCATCGGGCTGCGTCATGTCGAGGCGGTACACCTCGGGCTTCGTCGGGTTGTCGCGCATCCCGCGCATCACGTAGATCTTGCGCGGGTTCGCATCGGTGTCGAGAATCCCGCCGCCCGCGGTCAGCGCATCGGCGATGGTCAGCTTGCCCTTGAGCATCGGCACCGTGACCGGCGTCTTGACCTCGCCCATGATGAACACGCGGCTGTCGCTGCGGTCCGGCACGTTGACGATGTCGCCCGGCTGCAGCATCACGTTCTGCTTCACTTCGCCGCGATCGAGCACGCCGTTCGCGTCGAGCGTGTAGAGCTTGCCGTCGCGCGTCAGGCGCACGCGCTGCAGGTCGGCCTCGGCGGTCGAGCCGCCGGAACGCGAGATCGCGTCGACGAGCGTGAGCGGCACGTCGCTCACCGCGAGCGGGCCCGGCTGCTTCACCTCGCCCGTCACCTGCACCTTCTGGCTGCGGAACGACAGCACGCGCACGTCGAGCTGCGGATTCTTCACGTAGCGCGACAGGCTGGACGCCATCTCGTCGCGGATCTGCGCGACCGTCTTGCCCGCCACGCGGATGCGGCCGACGAACGGGAAGAAGATCGTGCCGTCGGCGGCGACCGTCTGGCCGTACGGATCGGCCTGGCCCGGCAGCGCGGTCGTATACGGCTGCTGCAGCGCGCCCGCGACCGATTGCGTCGTATTGCCGCCGCTCGAGAACGACTGGCCCTGCGGCGTCGTCAGTTCCGGGTGGTCCCACACGGTGACGCCGAGGATGTCCTGCGGGCCGACGCGATACGTGTACTGCGACGGATCGGTATAGCGCCCGGGCGGCAGCGGATGATCGACCTGCGCTTTCTGCAGCTGGTCCATCACCACTTTGGCGTCGATGTAATGAACCGGATAGGTTTCGGCCGCTTCCTGCCGGCCTTCGTCCTTCAGGTTCGACGAGTCGAGGTAGTTACCGGGCGCGGTTGCACAGGCTGACAGGAAAGTCGTCAGCGCGACGGCAAGCGCCACCGGGCGCATCGGGCGTTTCAGCATAGTTTCTGTAGCCATCCTTGAACCAGACGTTCGATCAGTGAGTAGCTCTCGCGGTAGTCGGCCTCGGGGCCGCCGTGCGGGTCCGCGATCTCGGCCCCTTCCCACTTGCCGAGCAGGTGAACCTTGCCGCGCGCGAACGGATCGACCGCTTCGACGGCCTTGATCTGTTCGCGCTCGCTGACGAGAATCAGGTCGGCGTCGCGCACGATCCGGCGCGACAGCCGCCGCGAGCGATGGGTCGTCGCATCGACACCCCGCTCGGCCAGCAGTCGCCGCATCACCGGATCGATGCCGTCGCCGTCGTTCGCGTGCACGCCGGCCGAATGAAACGTCGGGCGCGGGCCGCCGCGCGACGCGGCGTGCGACTTGAACAGCATTTCCGCCGCCGGGCTGCGGCAGACGTTCGCGTGGCAGACGATCAGGATGTTCCGGAACATGGCGTCTCGTAACGAGTGACGGAAAACGGGTTACGCGCTGGCGCGCGCGGCGCCCGGCACGCGAGCGGCGACCGCCTGGCGCGAGCCCGGCCGACCGATCGGGTGGTACTCGATGCCCTGCTCGCTCATCGTCTCCGGCTCGTACAGGTTGCGGCCGTCGAAGATCACCGGCGTCTTCCACAGGCGGCCGAGCGCGACGAAGTCCGGGCTCTTGAACGCCTTCCATTCGGTGACGATCACGAGCGCGTCGGCGTCGCGCGCGGCCTGCGCCTCGTCGTCGACGAACGAGAGGCGTTCGAGCCAGCTCGGGTGATCGGCGAGATCGAGCGCGATCACGCGGCGCGCTTCCTGCTGCGCGACCGGGTCATACGCGGCGACGCGCGCGCCGCGCGACAGCAGCTCGGCGATCAGCTCGCGGCTCGGCGCCTCGCGCATGTCGTCGGTGTTCGGCTTGAAGGCCAAGCCCCACAGCGCGAACGTGCGGCCGCTCAGGTCCTCGCCGAAGCGCGCGACGATCTTCTCGGCGAGCACGCGCTTTTGCGTCGCGTTGACCGACGACACGGCCTTCAGGATCTGCAGCGACTGGCCGTGCTCGTCGGCCGTTCGGATCAGCGCCTCGACGTCCTTCGGGAAGCACGAGCCGCCATAGCCGCAGCCGGCATACAGGAAGTGGTAGCCGATGCGCGGATCGGAGCCGATCCCGCGGCGCACGGCCTCGATATCCGCGCCGAAGCGGTCGGCGAGGTTCGCCAGCTCGTTCATGAACGAGATACGCGTCGCGAGCATCGCGTTCGCCGCGTATTTCGTGAACTCGGCCGAGCGCACGTCCATGTACAGCGTGCGCTCGTGATTGCGGTTGAACGGCGCATAGAGCTTCTTCATCAGCTCGCGGGCGCGCTCGCCCGGCACGTCGTCGTCGCAGCCGATCACGATGCGGTCCGGGCGCGTGAAATCGTCGACGGCCGCGCCTTCCTTCAGGAATTCCGGATTCGACACGACCGAGAACATCTGGTCGCCGCCGCGCTTCGCGAGCTCCTCGGCGACCGCCGCGCGCACGCGCTCGGCCGTGCCGACCGGCACCGTCGACTTGTCGACGATCACCTTGAAGCCGGTCATGTAGCGGCCGATGTTGCGCGCTGCCGCGAGCACGTATTGCAGATCGGCCGAGCCGTCCTCGTCGGGCGGCGTGCCGACCGCGATGAACTGCACGTCGCCGTGCGCGACCGCGGCCTCGATGTCGGTCGAGAAGCGCAGGCGGCCGGCCGAACGGTTGCGCGCGATGACTTCCTTCAGGCCCGGCTCGTGGATCGGTACGCCGCCGTTGTTCAGGATGTCGATCTTTGCCTGGTCGACGTCGAGACAGAACACGTCGTGCCCGATGTCGGCGAGACAGGCGCCGGTGACGAGCCCTACGTAACCGCTGCCGATGATAGTCAGATTCATGATGTGTCGGACCCCTTGACCAATGATTCGAAATTCGTAAAACCGGAATGCCCGCGTGACGCGGCGCGTCGGTGTCAGTACGCGTTGCTGCCGGTGAAGCCTTTCCACAGCGTCAGCACGACGATCTTGATGTCGAGCCAGAACGACCAGTTCTGCATGTAGTACAGGTCGAGCTTCACGCGGCCCATCATCTTCTCGATCTGGTCGGTCTCGCCGCGATAGCCGTTGATCTGCGCCCACCCGGTGATGCCCGGCTTGATCCGGTAACGGAACATGTAGCCCTTGACCAGATCCTTGTAGATGTCGTCGTGCGCGAGCGCATGCGGGCGCGGCCCCACCACCGACATCTCGCCCTTCAGCACGTTGATGAACTGCGGCAGCTCGTCGAGGCTCGTGCGGCGCAGGAACCGGCCCACCGGCGTCACGCGCGAGTCGTTCTTGGTCGCTTGCGTGACCTGGCCGGCCACTTCCTGGTGCACCTTCATCGAACGAAACTTGTAGATCTCGAACTCGTGCCCGTCGATGCCCTTGCGCTTCTGCCGAAAGAACACCGGCCCGCGCGAGGTCAGCTTGATCAGCGCCGCGATCAGCACCATCACCGGCGCGAGCGCCGTGAGCGCCGCCAGCGCGAACAGCCGGTCGAACACGAACTTCGGCAAGATCCGCACGTCGGTGATCGGCGACGCCGCGAGGTTGATCGCCGGCACGCCGAGCACCTCGACCACTTCCTGGTTGAAGAACGACAGCGTGCGCACGTCCGGAATGAAGCGGATGTTCACGAAGTCGTGGCGAAACACCGTCACGATCTGGTGAATCCGGCGCTCCTCCGTGATCGGCAGCGTGAGCCACAGCTCGCTGATCGCGCGGCTGCGCACCAGCCACACCAGCGATTCGAACTGCCGCTCGATCCGCACGTCGTCGAGCGCGACTTCGCCCGGCGCCTCGCTTTCGTCGTACACGCACACCGGGTTGAAGCCGGCTTCCGGCCGTGCCCGCATCTGCGCGATCAGCCGCCGCGCCGCCGGCGTGCCGCCGACGATCGCCACCGCCTTCAGGTTGTAGCCGCCGCGGCGCAATTGCCGCAGCACGACGTGCACGCAAGCCTTCGAGCCGGCGAGCAGCACCGTCGTCGCGAGCGCCCAGTAACCGAGCCACAGCCGCGACAGGTCGCCCGACTGGTGAAAGCTGAAACTCATCAGGATGCCCGCGAGCTCGACCGCGAGCCACGCGAACACGACCCGCCCCATCAGTCCGACGAGGCGCTTGCCGCGCCACGACTGGTAGATGCCGAAGGCCGGAAAGAACACGACGACCAGCAGGCAGTCGAACAGCACCGTCGTGCGCTGCAGGTCGCTGAGCCCGATGCTGCCGCCGTGCAGCGCGGCCGCGATCAGCGCGCCCGTCACGACCATCGCGATATCGATGACTCTCGCCAGCACGCTCAACATGTCTGTTTCCTCTTCTTTGAACAGGCGTTTGCCGAACAGCGCCTTGTGCAGCCCGTGCCGCACATTCGAATCAAACGTTGCATGACGCTATTGAAGCGACAAGAAAATTCATCCTCAAGCGCACAAGTATTTCGAAAAATAATCGGAAATTCTTGCCGCGATCTTTTTTAATTAAATCGGCAGGTTTTCCCGAATGGGCGGGAAATGGAGATTTTTTATGAGTCGTTACGCCTTCCGCTCACCCTTTGCGGGCGGTCGCGTCCGGCCGGCGCCCGGAATTATTTTTTACTTTTTTATTTCCGGCCGATGCTACCGCGGAAAATTCTCCCGGATGAATGCGTGGCGGATATCCGCCATTG
>NZ_JACFYV010000141.1:0-17810 GCF_016759955.1 Burkholderia sp. KCJ3K979 | reverse complement strand
GCTCGTCGGTGCGCTGATCGCCGCTGCCGGGCTCGCACTCGTGATGCTGCAGGTCACGCAGCGCCGCCGCGCGCCGGCCGCCGCGAACTCGTAAAGGGCAACGCCCGGACGGCCGGGAACCTGCCGCACGCATTCTTACGGCCGCGCCATGCGGCCGTTGTCATTTCCGGCGTGTGCCTCGGTTCCGACGGCTCGGTCAGCGCCCGGCGGCAAACCCGCCGAAAAACGCGCGCGCGTTCGCCTCGAGACTCGCGAGGTGATAACCGCCCTCCTGCACGATCGCCGTCGGCAACCCGAGCGCGCCGATCGCGCCGCCGAGCCGCCCGAACCCGTCGGTCGTGACGGCAACCTGCGATTGCGGATCGTCCTTGTAGATGTCGAAACCGAGCGCGAGCACGAGCGCATCGGGCTGAAACCGCGCGAGTGCACGCAACGCGTCGTCGAGCCGCTCGAAGAATGCCGACTCCGGCGCGCCGTGCGGCATCGGCAGGTTGAGGTTGAAGCCGTCGCCGGCGCCCGCCCCCGTCTCTTCCTCGTAGCCCGCGACGACCGGGTAGAAGTTGGTCGGGTCGCCGTGAATCGACACGTACAGCACATCGTCGCGGCCGTAGAAAATCTCCTGCACGCCCTGCCCGTGATGCATGTCGGTATCGAGGATCGCGACGCGGCGATGGCGGCCCAGCAGCGCCTGCGCGGCGATCGCCGCATTGTTCAGGTAGCAGAAGCCGCCGGCCGCATCGCGCCGCGCATGATGGCCGGGCGGGCGGCACAGCGCATAGGCTTCGCGGGCGCCGTCGTTGACGTCGGCCGCGGCCGCCAGCGCGCCCTGCGCGGACCAGTACGCCGCGCGCCACGTGTTCGCGCCCACCGGACAACTGCCGTCGGCGAGATAGCGCGCGGCTTTCGCGAGCACGCCGCGCAGCGGATTCGGGTCGCGCACGAACACGTTCGACATCACTTCGTCACCCCAGTCGTCGGGCATCTGCTTCCAGTCGCGGTGCGCGTCCTCGAGAAAGCGCAGGTAGTTCATGTCGTGCACGGCCGCGAGCGGTGCGGTGCCGCGATCGGCCGGCTCGCGCACGTCGAAGTCGAGCGACCGGACGGCCGCGACGAGCCGTGCCGCGCGTTCGGGCACCTCCTGCGGTTCGCGCATCTGGCCGCGCGACAGGTAGCTGCGCGGATGGTGCAGCAGTTGTTCGGGATGGAAATAGGTTTTCATGATGGTCCTCGTCGATTCGCCGGATCAGGCGCCGTGCGCGACAGCCGCCGCGTCGACGCGCGCCGCGATGCCCGCGCGTGCCAGCACCGCATGGAGCAGCACGTTCGTGCCGCGCGTCACGTCGTCGGGCAACGCATCCTCGGCTTCGTTGTGCGACAGGCCGTCGACGCACGGAATGAACACCATCGCGGTCGGGAAACGGCGCGCGAGCAGGATCGCATCGTGGCCGGCGCCGCTCACGATCCGCTCGTGCGTATAGCCGAACGCGACGGCCGCCTGCGCGACCAGCCCGACGCAATCGCGGTCGAACGGCGTCGCCGGGCTGCGCCAGCAGGTGTCGATCGCCACCTGCACGCCGCGCGCGGCGGCGATGCGTGCGCAGGCGTCGCGCAGGTCGCGCTCCATCGCATCGACTTCGGCATCGTCGTGATGACGCAGGTCGACCGTGAACGTCAGGTCGCCGGCAATCGTGTTGCGCGACGCGTTGCGAATGCCGACCTGCCCGATCGTCGCGAGCCCGCGCGGCGCGTAGCCGGCGACGATTCGTTCGAGTTCGAGCGCGATCTGCGCGCTCGCGAAATACGCGTCCTTGCGATACGGCATCGGCGTCGTGCCCGCATGCGCGGCCACGCCGGTCACCGTCACGTCGAGCCAGCGGATCGCCTGGCCGCCCGTGACGATGCCGATCGTCGTGCCGTTCGCGTCGAGCACGGGCCCCTGTTCGATATGCGCCTCGAAATACGCGTCGACCGCGCCGCCCGTTGCTCGCGTGCCGCGGTAGCCGCACGCGTCGAGCGCCGCGCCGAGCGTGATGCCGTCGGCGTCCTGCTTCGCGAGCGCGTTGTCGAGCGGCAACGCGCCCGTGAACACGGCCGAGCCGAGCATCGCCGGCGCGAAGCGTGCGCCCTCCTCGTTGGTCCAGGACACGATCTCGAGCGGCTTGTCGGTCGCGATGCCCGCGTCGTTCAGCGTGCGCACGAGTTCGAGCGCGGCGAGCACGCCATAGACGCCGTCGAAGCGGCCGCCTTCGGGCTGCGTGTCGAGATGGCTGCCGATCAGCACAGGCGCTGCCTGCGCATCGGCGCCGTCGCGCCGCGCGAACAGGTTGCCGACCGCATCGACGCTCACCGTCATTCCCGCGTCGCGGCACCATTGCGCGAACAGGTCGCGCCCGCGCCGGTCGTCATCGGTGAGCGCGAGGCGCCGCACGCCGCCGCGCGGGGTCGCGCCGACGCGCGCCATGTCGGTCAGGCTCTGCCACAGGCGGGCGCCGTCGATTTCCAGCAGGTCTTTCATATGCATTCCGGATCGATTCGTTCGTTGAAGGTCAGTGCGAGCCGAGCGCTTCGGCGGCGGCCGGCCGCGCGGCGCGGCGCGCATCGAGCGCGACGATGCAGAGCAGCGAAATACCGGCGAGACACGTGTAGAACACCGCCAGCGGCCACCACTGGCCCGTGAAGCGATGTGCGAGCCACGTGCCGACGAGCGGCGTCAGGCCGCCCGCGATCGCGCCGCAAATCTGGTAAGCGAGCGAGATCGCCGAATAGCGCACGTGCGCGGGAAACACGTCGCTGACGAAGCCCGCGATCACCGAATAGAAGCCGGCCATGCACACCACGGCGAGCGCGATGCCGGCGATCAGCGACGCGGACGTGCCGCCCTGCACGAGCATGAACATCGGATACGGCGACAGCATCGCGAGCAGCGCCGCGAGCTTGAGGAAGCGCGCGCCGCCGATACGTTCGGCGATCCAGGCGGCGAGCGGCTGCGCGAAGAACTGGATGATCGCGACCGCGAACAGGCTGTCGAGGATCAGCGAACGCGAGACGCCGACGTACTGCGTCGTGTACGCGATCATGAACGTGTTCGTGAAATAGACGCCCGCGATGCCGATCGTGTTCGCGCCGATACAGAGCAGCACGAGCCCCGACGCCGAACGGAACACTTCCGCGACCGGCAGCTTCACCGTGCGGTTGGCTTCCTTCACCCGCGCGAATTCCGGCGACTCGTTCACGCCGAGCCGGATCAGGATGCCGACCACGAGCAGCACCGCACTCGCGAGAAACGGCAGGCGCCAGCCCCACGCGAGGAAATCGGCCTTGTCCATCGACGTGACCGCGCGGAACGCGATCAGCGACAGGATCAGCCCGGCCGGGCTGCCGAGCTGCGCGAACGACGCGAAAAACGTGCGGCGCCCCTGCGGCGCATGCTCGCCCGCCATCAGCACCGCGCCGCCCCATTCGCCGCCCACCGCGATGCCCTGCACGACGCGCAGCGCGACGAGCAGCACCGGCGCCAGGATGCCGACCTTCGAATAAGCGGGCAGCAGCCCGACGCACACGGTCGCGACGCCCATCATCATCAACGTCGTCATCAGCGCCTTCTTGCGGCCGATGCGGTCGCCGAGATGGCCGAAGATCACGCCGCCGAGCGGACGCGCGAAGAAGCCGACCGCGAACGTCGCGAACGACGCCATCGTGCTGACGAACGGGTCGTGCGACGGAAAATAGAGTTCGCCGAACACGAGCGCGGCGGCGGTCGCGTAGATGTAGAAGTCGTACCACTCGATCATCGTGCCGATGAACGCGGCCGTCGCGGCGCGTGCCGGCTGGCGGGCGGAAGGAAGGGACTGAGTCATGCGGGCTCCTGACGCGCGCCGCGGCGGGGCAGCACGCAATATCGTGACGGCGGCCGTCTGTCGCGGCCTCGCGCCGCACGCTGCGGCGCCCCTCCTTTATCGGTGGCCGCAAATCATTAGTCAAATTTCAAGTTATTATTCACGATATAAATTCAACTAATGTCTGATCACTGCTGCCCGGACACCCGATGCGCCCCGATCTCGCCCCGTTCCTGAACGACCGCCTCGACTGGAATCTGCTCCGCACCTACCTGGTGATCATGCAGGAGCGCAGCGTGAGCCGCGCGGCCGCCCGCCTGCACGTCACGCAGCCGGCCGTGAGCCAGGCATTGCGGCGGCTCGAGGAGACGCTCGAGCGCCGGCTGATCGAGCGGCGCGGCGCGCACTTCGCGCCGACGCCGGCCGGCGAAGCCGTGTACCGGATCGCGAGCGACATCTACGGCGGCATCTCGCGCCTCGAAACCGAAATCGACGACAGCACGGCCGACCTGACCGGCTCGATCCGGCTGCTGACGGTGAGCCGCATCAAATCGCCCGTCTACGACGAGTTCCTCGCGGATTTCCACCGCGCATATCCGCGTATCGATCTGCAGATCGAAGTGATGCGCTCGTCCGACATCCTCTCCTCGCTGCTGCAGAAGACGGCCACGGCCGGGCTCGGCCTGTGCCGCACGCCGCACGACAAGCTGGAGATGCGCTGCTTCCTGCGCCAACGCTATGCGATCTACTGCGGCCGCCATCACCGGCTGTTCGGGCAAACGCAGTTGCGGATGGACGATCTGCTCGCGGAGAATTTCGTGTCGTTCACGAGCGACCAGATCGGCGACAGCCTGTCGCCGCTCACCGTGTTTCGCGACCAGAAGGGCTTCACGGGACGCATCGTCGCGTCGTCGCCGAGCCTCGAGGAGGTGCGGCGGCTGATCTTCGCAGGCTACGGGATCGGCTGCCTGCCCGAGCACATCGTGCGCGACGACATCGCGCAGCAACGGCTGTGGCGGCTGCCGCCCGACGACGGGCTCGTCGATGTCGACGTATTCCTGCTGTGGCATCGCGACCGCAAGATGAACGCGGCCGAGCTGGCGTTTCTCGACGCGATGGAGCGCTGCATGCAACGCTATTCGCTGGCGGAGCGGTTGGGGAAATGACGGCGCGCATGCGCTCGGAGAAAACGCCGGGCGCATACGGCCCGGCGCGTCGCTCCGTGCGCATGCATCAGAAGCGATGCACGATGCCGAGTTGCACGCCGCGCGCATTCGCGCCCGAATACGCGAGCGGCAGGCCGGGGGTCGCCGCGCCGGCGAGCGTGTAGCCGGCCTGGTTGCGGTTACGCAGGTACGATAGCGCGCCGTAGAAGCTCGTGCGCTTCGACAGGTCGTATTCGTACATCAGCCCGAGTTGATCTGCGTGGTTGCCTTGCGACGACTGGTCGTGCAGGTATGCGTAACCGAGCGCGACATAGTTGGCCGGGTTGAACTGGTACTTGACCGACAGCCCGTACACACGCGAATCGATTCCGAGGTCGGCCCACTTCACCGCGGAAAAGCCGCCATACACGGTGGCCTTGCCGATCGCATATGATGCACCTGCCATGATCGTGCGATCCGTCGTGGTCGCCACGGCGTTCTTCAACCATTGTCCCGCGACGAATGCGCCGAACGGGCCGTGTTCGTAGGTCAGGTCGAACTGCTGGCTGGAGCCGGCCGAACGCACGCCGCCCGCATCGCCGAACCCGAAGTACAGCCCGCCCTGGAAACCGGCGATCTCCGGGCTCTGGTACGACAGCGTGTTGCTCGTGCGGAACGCGAACACGGTCAGGTTGTCCATGCCGGATGCCTGCGTGACTCCGCCGAATGCATCCTGCCCGCCCTGATCGTTGAATAGCGGCGAATTCTGCCGGCCCGCGCGCACCTTGCCCCACTGCCCCGCGATGCCGACCCACGCCTGCCGATTGAACAGGCTGCCGGCACTCGCGAGCGAGCCGTCATTTGGATTGAAGCCGTTTTCCAGTGCGAACTCGATCTTCTGGCCGCCGCCGATATCCTCGCCGCCCTTCAATCCGAACCGGCTACCCCACTGGCCGCCCGAGTTGATCGCGGCCGTATAGCCGTTGCCCGTGTTCACGACCTGCGCAAATTCGTCGATCACGCCGTACAGCGTGACGCCGTCCTGCGCGGACGCAGTGCCCGAACCGGCGACGCAGGCAAGCGCCACCGTGAGACGAAAACCGGCGTGCACCGGCCGCACCCGGCAGTCGATGCCGCGCGTTTCAATATGCTTAGTCATACTATTTGATAGATCGAGATTGAAACGACACCGGGCACGGCGTGAACGCCGCACCGGTATCGCGGGATAGGGAAATGTATTGACAGAGCTGGACGCGGGCTGCGCCCGACTCGGCGCTCAGGCCGGCGGCGTGCCGGCCCGATGCGCGAGACGCGTGGTCAGTGGTGAACTTCGCCGCGTTCGAGCGGCAGGATCAGGCGCTCGGGAATACTGCGTCTCGACGCGCGCGCGCCGACGTAATACAGCACGGCCGGCACGACGAGGCCGAGGATCCACGAGATATCGGTGCCGCCGAGCGCATCGACGAGCGGCCCCGTGTAGAGGTGCGTCGACATGAACGGCAGTTGCACGAGGATGCCGACCACGTAGATCGCGATCGCCATCACGTTCCAGCGGCCGTAGCGGCCATCCGGATCGGACAACGCCGGCACGTCGTAGCGCGAACGCGTGAAGCAGTAGTAATCGACCAGGTTGATCGCGCTCCACGGCGTGAAGAACGCGAGCAGGAACAGGATGAACGCGGTGAATTCCTTCAGGAACGAATGACGGCCCGCGAGCGCGATCAGCGTCGACACGCAGATCATCCCGAAGATGTACACGAGGCGGCTCTTCGACGATACCGCGCCCTTGCCGCGAAAGCCGCTGACGATCGTCGCCATCGACATGAAGCTGCCGTACGCGTTGAGCGCCGTCACCGTCACCTTGCCGAACGCGATGCTGAAATACAGCAGCGCGGCCACGGCGCCCGTCGAGCCCAGGCCGACGATGTACGACACTTCGTGGTGCGCGAACTGGCTGCCGGCCAGCGCGGCCGCGAACACGCCGAACACCATCGCCGCCTGCGCGCCGATCACCGAGCCGAGGCCGACCGCGAGAAACGTCGCGACCGACGACGTCGAGCGCGGCAGGTAGCGCGAATAGTCGGCCACGTACGGGCCGAATGCGATCTGCCACGACGCGGACAACGACATCGCGAGCAGGAAGCTCGCCAGCGAGAAATGCCGGTTCGCGAGCAGCGCGCCGATGTCGTGGTTCGCGAACAGTTGCGCGAACATGTAGACGAACGCGACGATGCCGACCACGCTCGCGATCCGGCCGACGAAGTGGATCGCGCGATAGCCGAACACGGTCAGCACGACGATCACGGCCGCGAACAGCAGGATGCCGGCCGCGTCGTCGACGTGCAGCAGTTGCGCGACGGCCTGCCCGGCCAGCACCGAGCCGCTCGCGGAAAAGCCGATGTACATCAGGCACACCAGCACGATCGGGATCATCGCGCCGTACACGCCGAACTGCACGCGGCTCGAGATCATCTGCGGCAACCCGAGCTGCGGCCCCTGCGCGCCGTGCAGCGCCATCACCGCGCCGCCGACGAGCTGACCGAGCAGCAGCGCGACCAGCGACCAGAACACGTCGCCGCCGAGCACGACCGCCAGCGCCCCGGTGACGATGGCCGTGATCTGCATGTTGGCCGACAGCCACAGCGTGAACTGGCTCAGCAGGCCGCCGTGGCGCTCGGCGTCGGGAATGAAGTCGATCGAGCGTACCTCGATCAGTCCGCCGGCTTTTCCACTGGAATTCGTTGACACGGGTCAATCTCCAAAATACTCAGGACCACACATGGTTTGAACGGGACAGCAAACTGCGAGCCGCCCTTTCGGCGCTGCGGATGCGGGGCGCCGTGGATCGCCGGCATGCGCCACGCACGCACGGTCTGCACGCTGGCGCGCAACCGGCACGACGTGTGCCGACATTGCCAGCGGATGATGTTGTATATACAACTTGGGAGATATCGGTGATTACCCGGTATCGATCGGTTTTCGAAATCGTCCGAGCAATCGCGGCACGCTCGCGCAGTTTTGCCTCGAGCCGGATGTAGGAAAAATGAAAGTCAGGTCGGTGGGGGGGCCGAGCAGGCGCGACCGTCATGGGGTCGGCGGGAGGAAGTTCAGCAGCTGTCGCGCGGCCTCGATGTCGTGTCCGTGCAGCCAGTCGTCGGCGTTGTCGCGACGCAGAGCCACGACGTCGTACCCCGGACCCCACATGCGATCAACCGCGCGGCCCGACCTGAAACGTGAGAATTTCGTCTCCCTCCTCGTCCAGCTTCCCGGTCGGCGTCCAGCCGAGGTGACGATAGAACCCGTACGAGCGCGACGCGGGATCGGTCGAGCAGCCGAGAAACAGCGACGTGACGCCGTGCGCCGCGAAATCGTCGATCACGCACCGCAGCAGCCGCTTGCCGATCCCCGTCCCTTCGTACTCGGGCAAAATCGCGAGCACGACGATTTCGCCCGAACCGGTGTCGCCGAAGCAGTAGCCGACCATGTGTGCGGGCGCACAGCAGACATGGCCTGCGAACACGCCGTCGCGGATACCGTCGTCCCAGCTTTCAACGGTGATGCCGAGCGCGCGCAACTGCGCTTCGGTGAACGCGTTTTCGCGTGTGCGCGCACGCAGTGCGATGCAGTCGGCCGCGTCGCCGGGAACGGCCTTGCGCCAGATCAGTTCATCCATCGATCGGGTGTTCCTTTTTCTGCCGCCGGCGCGACGCATACAGGCAGATCAGTTCCAGTGCGATCGTCGCACCGGCCAGCGAGGTGATTTCCGCGTGATCGTACGGCGGCGACACTTCGACCACGTCCATGCCGACCAGGTTGATCCCGTCGAGGTGGCGCAGGATCTCGAACGCCTGATGGCTCGACAGTCCGCCCGACACCGGCGTCCCGGTGCCCGGCGCGAACGCCGGATCGAGACAGTCGATGTCGAACGTCAGGTACACCGGATGATCGCCGACTCGCTCGCGAATGCGCGCGGCGACCGCGGCGGGCGTCGACGCATGCACCTGACGCGCATCCTGGATGTCGAAGCCCATCGGTTCGTCGTTGGTCGTGCGGATGCCGATCTGGGCCGATCGTCCGGGCACGACCCACCCTTCCCGCGCCGCGTGATAGAACATCGTCCCGTGATCGATGCGCTTCACGTCGCGGTCGGGCCACGTGTCGGTATGCGCGTCGAAATGCACGAGCGACAGCGGCCCGTGCACCTTCGCATGCGCCTTCAGCAGCGGATACGTGATGAAATGATCGCCGCCGAGCGTCAGCATCGCGCAGCCGCGCGCGAGGATCGCATCGGCATGCCGCTCGATCGCGCCCGGCACCGATTCGGGCTGCCCGAGATCGAACGCGCAGTCGCCGTAATCGACCGCCGCCAGCACGTCGAACGGATCGAACGACCACGGCCACGGACGCGCCCACGCGATGCCCGTCGACGCGGTCCGCAACCCGCGCGGGCCGAAGCGCGTGCCGGGCCGGTGCGACGCGGCGGAATCGAACGGCACGCCGGTGATCGCGAGGTCGACGCCGTCCAGATCGCGGCTGAAACGCCGGCGCATGAAGCTCGTCGCGCCCGCGAAACTGGGTTCGGCCTGGGTGCCGTAGAGGCTGTCGCGGGTGAACGCGAAATCGTTCTGGCTCATCGTCGGAGTCCGGTCTGAAGGGGGCACGGCCGCGCGGCTGGCGACCTCGAGCCGGATTCTGCCGCGCCCGCATGCAACGAAAAATATGAACTAACATAAACCGACTTCACAAAATGCGATGTATCGCCATGCTGACCCGACTCAGAGACATGGATTTGCAGTTGCTGCGGCTCTTTCTGACGATCGTCGAAAGCGGCGGCTTCAGTGCCGCGCAGGGCACGCTCGGCATGGCGCCGTCGACGATCAGCACGCAGATGGCCAAGCTCGAGACGCGGCTCGGGTTCCGGCTGTGCGACCGTGGCAAAGGCGGGTTCCGGCTGACGCCGAAGGGCGAACGCGTGCTGCAGTCGACGCGCCGCCTGCTGCACGCGATGGACGTGTTCACGCGCGACACGCAGCACATCTCGGGCACGTTGCTCGGCGAATTGCGCATCGGCCTGTCCGAGCGGATCTCGCCCGACGTCGTCGAATCGATCGCGGCGGCCGTCAGCCGCTTTCGCGAGCGCGCGCCGGATGTGCTGATCGAAATGATCGCGTTGCCGCCCGACGAGCTGGAGCGCCGGCTGCTGAAAGGCGAACTGCAGCTCGCGATCGGCTATTTCTCCGGCCACCAGGCCGGCCTGCACTACGCGCCGCTGTTCGTCGAGCACCAGTCGCTGCATTGCGGCGCCCGCCATCCGCTGTTCGCGAAGAAAGCCGTGTCGGTCGACGACATCTCACGCGCGAGCAACGTCGCGCGGCTCTACAAGACGAACACGTCGGGAGCGGCGCTGCGCAATGCACGGCCGACCGCGTTTTCGGAAAACGTCGATGCCGACGTGATCTTCATCCTGTCGGGCGCGCATGTCGGCTTCCTGCCCGACCACGTCGCGGCACCGTGGATCGCCGCCGGGAAGATGCGCCGGCTGCTCGCGAGCAAGCTGAGCCACACGGTGGCATTTCAGCTCGCGACACCGAGGAATTCCGACGGCAGCGAAGCGCTGGATGCGTTCACGGCCGCGCTCGCCGAGCAGTTCGGCGCGCTCGTCGGAAACGCAGACGAATAGTCGGCCGGGCGCGCCGCCCGCGCCGCGTCAGACGAGCCGGTCGGATGCGACGACCTGCACGCCCGGCCGTGCGTCGATCGCCGCGTCGAGCAACGCGCGCGCAATCCGCGGCGCGGGATTCACGCGCCACTTCGCCGGGAGCACCGGCGCGACGGCGCTCAGCGCGAACACGAACAGCCGCTCGCCGAACCGGAACTCGTCGCGGCTGCCGCCGATCAGGCCCGGTCGCACGTACGTGAGCGAATCGAAACCGACGCCGGCGAGCGCCTGCTCGACTTCGCCCTTCACGCGGTTGTAAAAGATGCGCGACCCGGCATCGGCGCCGAGCGCGGAATTCAGCACGTAGGCCGGCGTGCCGTGCCGGTGCGCGAGCCGCGCGACCGCGAGCGGATAGTCGTGATCGACGCGCCGAAAGGCCGCCTGCGAACCGGCGGCCCGCATCGTGGTGCCGAGCGTGCAGATCACCGCATCCGCGTGCCACCAGTCCGCCGTGTCGGGCAAATGGTCGAAATCGACTTCCAGCGCGCGCATCTTCGGATGCGGCGACAACGGCCGGCGCGCGAGGACGATCACCTGATCGACCCGCGCGTCGGCGAGCGCAACTTCGAGGACGTGGCGCCCGACGAGTCCGGTCGCGCCGACGAGCAGCAGTTTCATGTCCGGTTTTCCGTGTGCAGCCTGCGTTGGCGGGCCCGAGGCGGCCCGGTTTCCGGCTACCGACATGATCGTCGGCTGACGCGGCGGCGACAACCCTCCCCTCGTCTCGAAAAATTACGAGCCTGTCAGGTGCGGTCCCGGGCGATTGAACCCGTCCCGGCCAGCGCTGCTGCTGCGCGCGTTCCCGACCCGGCGCGCGAGCACGGGCAAACCCGATCGGATCGGTTTCGGGACCGGCACGAACGGATACCGGATGAACAACATGAAATACGTCAGACGCCGCAAGCGCTGCCGATGCATGCGTGACGCACCGGCAGCAGCGCTCCGTCAAGCCCGCACGTCAGACATGCAGCGCGTGTCCGAGCGCGCGCAACGCGGCTTCCTGCAGCGCTTCGCCGAGCGTCGGATGCGCGTGGATCGTGCCGCCGATGTCTTCCAGCCGCGCGCCCATCTCCAGCGACTGCGAAAACGCCGCGGCCAGCTCCGACACCCCGCGCCCGACCGCCTGCCAGCCGACGATCAGATGATTGTCGCGCCGCGCGACGACGCGCACGAATCCGTCGGTCGCCTGCAACGTCATCGCCCGCCCGTTCGCGGCGAACGGAAACGACGCGCTCAGGCAATCGACGCCGGCCGCATGTGCATCGTCCGGCGACCAGCCGGCCGTCACGATCTCGGGATCGGTGAAGCACACGGCTGGAATCGACGCGGGCGTGAACTGGCGACGCCGGCCGGCGATCAGCTCGGCCACCATCTCGCCTTGCGCCATCGCGCGATGCGCGAGCATCGGCTCGCCCGCGACGTCGCCGATCGCCCACACGTTGCGCATCGACGTCCGGCAGGCGTCGTCGATCCGCAGCGCGCGGCCATTGCGATCGAGCATCAGCGTCTCGAGCCCGAATCCGTCGACGCGCGGCCTGCGGCCGACGGCAACCAGCACGCGATCGGCCGGCAGCGTCTGCTCGGCGCCGTCAGCCGCCCGCACGCGCACCGCGCCGTGCTCGTCCAGCCCGAGCACGGTGTGGCCGAGCCACAGCCGCACGCCGAGGCGCGCGAGCGAATCGGCCACCGGCCGCACGAGTTCGGCATCGTACGCAGGCAGCACGCGCTCGGCCGCCTCGACGACGCTGACGTCGACGCCGAGCTTGCGATAGACGATCCCGAGTTCGAGCCCGATATAGCCGGCCCCGACGACAACCAGCCGCTTCGGCAGCGTCGCAGGCGACAGCGCGTCGGTGGACGACACGACGTGCCCGCCGAACGGCATCGACGGCAGTTCGACCGGCTCGGAACCGGTCGCGAGCAACAGGTGCTCGCAACCGATCCGCACCGCATGGCCGCCGCTGACGACCTCGACGGTCTTGCCGTCGATCACGCGCGCTTCGCCGTGCAGCACGCGCGCGCCGTTCTTCTTGAGCAGCGCGCCGACGCCGCGCGTCAGCCGGTCGACGATGCCGTCCTTCCACGCGACGCTTTTCGCGATGTCGATCTCCGGCGTGCGCACGCGGATGCCGAGCGCCGCTTCACCGGCATGGCCGCACGCCTGCTCGAACGCGTCGGCCACGTGGATCAGCGCCTTCGACGGAATGCAGCCGATGTTCAGGCAGGTGCCGCCGAGCCGGTCGCGTTCGACGAGCACGGTCGGAATGCCGAGCTGGCCGGCCCGGATCGCGGCGACGTAGCCGCCCGGGCCGCCGCCGATGACGAGCAGTGTGGTGTGTTCGTTCTTCATCGGCTCACTCCACGAACAGCAGTGCCGGGCATTCGAGCACAGCGCGCACGGCCTGGATGAATTCGGCCGCGTCCGCGCCGTCGACGACGCGATGGTCGAACGACGACGACAGGTTCATCATCTTGCGCGCGACGACCGCGCCGTCGCGGATCATCGGCCGCTCGACGATCCGGTTCACGCCGACGATGCCGACCTCCGGATGATTGATCACCGGCGTCGACACGATGCCGCCGAGGGCGCCGAGGCTCGAGATCGTGATCGTCGAGCCGCTCAGCTCGTCGCGCTGCGCGCGGTTCGCACGCACCGCATCGGCGAGCCGCGCGATTTCCGCCGAGATCGACCACACGTCGCGCGCTTCCGCATGACGCAGCACGGGCACCGTGAGGCCGCCGTCCGTCTGCGTCGCGACGCCCATGTGCACCGCGCCGTAGCGCGTGACGACGCCCGCTTCGTCGTCGAAACGCGCGTTGATCTGCGGGAAGTCGCGCAGCGCGATCACCATCGCGCGGATCAGCAGCGGCAGCGGCGTGAGCTTGCCGCGCGTGTCGCCGTGGCGGCGGTTCAGTTCCGTGCGCAACGATTCGAGCTCGGTGACGTCGATTTCCTCGACGTAGCTGAAGTGCGGGATGCGGCGCTTCGCTTCCTGCATCTTGCGCGCGATCGCGCGCCGCAGGCCGATCACCGGCACCTCGGTTTCGTCGTGGCGCTCGTCGTAGCCGCGCGGCTGCGATGCGTGCGAAGTGCTGCCGCCGGTCCGCGCATACGCATCGAGATCCGCATGCAAGATCCTCCCTGCTTCGCCGGTGCCGCGCACATAGCGCAACTCGATACCCATGTCCCACGCGCGCTGACGCACGGCAGGCGACGCGAGCGGCCGTTCGCCCGGCGCGAGCGCCGCGCGCGGCGGCGCGGCCGGTTCCTCGCGACGCGGTTTCGCCGGGGCCCGGGGCGCCGCGGGCTGCGCAGGCGGCTCGACCGATGTGTCGGCCGCCGGCTTCGACGGCGCCGGCGCCTCGACCGGTGCGGTTGCTACCTTCGTTTCCCGCACCGGTGCCGAGGCCTTCAGGTTGCCGTCGCCTTCGACTTCCAGCCGAATCAGCTCGCTGCCCACCGCCATCATCTCGCCGATCCGGCCGCCCAGCTCGATCACCTTGCCCGTCACCGGCGACGGAATCTCGACCGCCGCCTTGTCGGTCATCACGTCGGCGAGCGGCTGGTCTTCCTTGATCGTCTGCCCGACTTCCACATGCCAGGCCACCAGCTCGACCTCGGCGATCCCTTCGCCGATATCCGGCATCTTGATGACATGAATCCCCATCTCACGCCTCCATCACGCGTCGCAACGCTTCACCGACCCGGGTCGGCCCCGGAAAGTACGCCCATTCCTGCGCATGCGGATACGGGGTGTCCCAACCCGTCGTGCGCTCGACCGGCGCTTCGAGGTGGTAGAAGCAGTGTTCCTGCACCAGCGATACGAGCTCCGCGCCATAGCCGCAGGTGCGCGTCGCCTCGTGCACCACGACGCAGCGCCCGGTCTTGCGCACCGACGCGACGATCGTGTCGAGATCGAGCGGCCACAGCGTACGCAGGTCGATCACTTCCGCGTCGATGCCCGTCTCCTCGGCGGCGGCCAGCGACACGTGCACCGTCGTGCCATATGTGAGCACCGTCACGTCGTTGCCGGGCCGCACGACGGCGGCCGTATCGAGCGGCACCGTGTAGTAGCCTTCCGGCACCGCGCTCGCCGGATGCTTGAGCCACGACGTGACCGGCCGTTCGTGATGGCCATCGAACGGCCCGTTGTACAGCCGTTTCGGTTCGAGGAAGATCACCGGATCGTCGTTCTCGATCGACGCGATCAGGAGCCCTTTCGCGTCGTACGGATTCGACGGCATCACCGTGCGCAGCCCGCACACCTGCGTGAACATCGCCTCCGGGCTCTGGCTGTGCGTCTGCCCGCCGTAGATGCCGCCGCCGCACGGCATCCGGATCGTCATCGGCGCGGTGAACTGGCCGGCCGAGCGATAGCGCAGCCGCGCGCCTTCCGATACGATCTGGTCGGATGCCGGATAGAAATAGTCGGCGAACTGGATCTCGCACACGGGCCGCAACCCGTAGGCGCCCATCCCGACCGCCGCACCGACGATCCCGCCTTCCGAGATCGGCGCATCGAACACGCGCGACTTGCCGTACTTGTTCTGCAGTCCTTCGGTACAGCGGAATACGCCGCCGAAATAGCCGACGTCCTGCCCGAACACGACTACGTCGCTGTCGCGCCCGAGCATCACGTCCATCGCGGAGCGCAACGCCTGGATCATCGTCATCGGCTGCGTCGCCGTCTCTGTCTCGTGTTGCGCCATGATCACGCTCCCAGTTCCTGGCGCTGACGGCGCAGGTGCGCGGGCAGCTCCTTGTACACGTCGTCGAACATCGAGGCCGGCGACGGAATCCGGTCGTCGGCCAGCGTCCCGTACTTCTCCGCTTCCTTCTGCGCGGCGATCACCTCGGCCTCGAGCTCGGCCGTCAATGCGTCGTGCGCGCTGTCCGACCAGATGCCCTTCACGATCAGGTGGCGCTTGAAGCGCTCGATCGGGTCGCCCAGCGGGAAGTGGGACCAGTCGTCGCTCGGCCGGTACTTGGTCGGATCGTCCGACGTCGAATGCGCACCCGCGCGGTAGGTCACCCACTCGATCAGCGTCGGGCCGAGATTGCGGCGCGCACGCTCGGCCGCCCAGCTCGACGCCGCGTAGATCGCGAGGAAGTCGTTGCCGTCGACGCGCAGCGACGCGATCCCGCAACCGACGCCGCGCCCGGCGAAGGTCGTGCCCTCGCCGCCCGCGATCGCCTGGAACGTCGAGATCGCCCACTGGTTGTTGACCACGTTCAGCACGACCGGTGCGCGGTACACATGCGCGAACGTGAGCGCGGTGTGGAAATCGGCTTCGGCCGTCGCGCCGTCGCCGATCCATGCGGATGCGATCTTCGTGTCGCCCTTGATCGCCGACGCCATCGCCCAGCCGACCGCCTGGATGAACTGCGTCGCGAGGTTGCCGGAAATCGAGAAGAAGCCGGCTTCGCGGTCCGAGTACATCACCGGGAGCTGGCGGCCCTTCAGCGGATCGCCTTCGTTCGACATCAGCTGGCAGATCATCCGCTCGAGCGGCACGTCGCGCGCGATCAGGATGCTCTGCTGCCGGTAGGTCGGAAAGCACATGTCGCCGTCGCGCAGCGCCATCGCGTGCGCGGTGCCGATCGCCTCTTCGCCGAGGCTCAACATGTAGAAGGAGATTTTCTTCTGACGCTGCGCGATCATCATGCGCGCGTCGAAAATGCGGGTCTTGAGCATCGCGCGCAGCCCGGCGATCAGCCGCGCATCGTCGAGATCGGGGGCCCACGGGCCGACGGCCTTGCCGTTGTCGTCGAGCACGCGCACGAGGCTGCGGGCGAGATCGGCGGTGTCCGCCGCGGCAACGTCGATCGGTGGGCGGCGCACGGCGCCGGCCGGCGATAGATGCAGATAGGAAAAGTCCGTCTTGCAGCCCGGGCGCCCGGTGGGCTCCGGCACATGCAGACGCAATGGCTCTGACAGGCTCATCGTGTCGTCTCCACGCTCGATTGTGTCTCACGCTGTTTGGGAACGCGCGGGCCGGTTGCCGGCCTGCGCGCGAGCTGACGCGCGGATAAGCACGTCAACCTTGGAAATTTATGCCTCGCAGCGGCGGGCGTCGATGCCCAAGCCGCTCGTTCGTGATGAGCAGATTTGCCATGGTGGATCGCGGCGGCGGCACGTGCGTGCGGCGGTCGGCTTTAGCGACGGACGGGTTTGCTGCAGCGCATCGTCGTTGGGCGGGCGGCAGCGAGCGGGCATCAAGGAACGGACGGATCGGCGTCGTCCCGATCATGTGAGGGTACGAAGCAAAAGACCCCGTGAAATCCTGGATTTCAGCGGGGTCTTTCGTCGGGTGCGGGCGCTCGTGCGCCTGCTTGCCGGCTTACTGCGGCGCTCGATCGATCACGCGTCGGGACGGAACAGGTCGAAGCGGCTGTCGGGCGTCACGTGCACATAGGCCGACGGGCCGCCCGCACGAAGAATGATGCCCGCGCCGAACGTGTCGAAAATGCCGTCCTTCAGCAGGTCATGGCGGATATGGACCGCGATGACCTCGCCCAGCACCAGCGTGGCCGGCGTCTCGACGCCGTGATGATCGCGCAGCCGGATCACGTCGGTTACCTTGCATTCGAAGTTCACACCGCTTTCCGCGACGCGCGGCACGTCGACGAGGCGCGACGGCACGGCGGTCAAGCCGCCGAGTTCGAATTCGTTCACGTCGTACGGCACGGCGGCGCAGGTCTGGTTCATCCGCTCGGCGAGATCGCGCGTCGCGAGGTTCCACACGAACTCGCCGGTTTCCCGCACGTTGCGCAGGCTGTCCTTCGCGGCGGTGCTCGAAAAGCCGATGATCGGCGGGCGATAGTTGAACGCGTTGAAGAAGCTGTACGGCGCGAGGTTCAGCGTGCCGTCGCTGCCGCGGGATGAAATCCAGCCGATCGGGCGCGGGCCGATGATCGCGTTCAGCGGGTCGTGCGGCAGGCCGTGGCCTTGCGACGGTTCGTAATAGTGATGGGTCGAGTCGGTCATGACGGGTGGTGTTGCGAGAGGCGAACGATGAGGGAAGCGGTCGGCGGGACGCGTTCGCCGGTGGCGACGCAGGCGTCCGGTGCGACGTGCGTGCCAGTATCACATGGCGCCGTTTTCGGTG
>NZ_JACFYV010000140.1:0-17887 GCF_016759955.1 Burkholderia sp. KCJ3K979 | reverse complement strand
GCCGCCGAGCGCGGCGACCATGCGCGCGAAACGCTCGGCGGCCGCGCCCGAATCGAGCGCCTGCTGCAGCTTCTCGCGCGCATGGGCGGCATCGCGCGCCAGCCCGCCGGTGACGAGCAGCTCCGCCGACAGCGCCATCGTCACGTCGTGCAAACGGGCGGGACGCGACTTGCCCGTCAGGTAGTCGATCGCGCACGCCACCTCGAGCGCATTGCCCGCGCACGGCGCGAGCGACTGGTTCATGTCGGTGAGGATCGCGGTCGTCTTCATGCCGGCGCCATTGCCGACGTCGACGATGCTGCGCGCCAGTTCCGCCGATTTCTCCGCGGTCGGCATGAACGCGCCGGAGCCGACCTTGACGTCCATCACGAGCCCGTCGAGCCCCGCCGCGAGCTTCTTCGACAAGATCGACGCGGTGATCATCGCGACCGATTCGACGGTCGCCGTCACGTCGCGGATCGCATAGATGCGCTTGTCGGCCGGCGCGAGCCGCGCGGTCTGCCCGATGATCGCGACGCCGACCTCGCGCACCGTGCGGCGAAACGCATCCGTATCGGGCATCACGTCGTAACCGGGGATCGCGCTCAACTTGTCGAGCGTGCCGCCGGTATGGCCGAGCCCGCGCCCCGAGATCATCGGCACGTAGCCGCCGCACGCGGCCACCATCGGCCCGAGCATCAGCGACACGACGTCGCCGACGCCGCCCGTCGAATGCTTGTCGATCACCGGCCCGCCGAGATCGAGTGCGCGCCAGTCGAGCACGTCGCCCGAATCGCGCTGCGCGAGCGTCAGCGCGACGCGCTCGTCGGTGCTCAGGTCGTTGAAATACACGGCCATCGCGAACGCGGCCACCTGGCCCTCGGTCACGCTGCCGTCGGTCACGCCGCGCACGAACGCGGCCATGTCGTCGCGATCGAGCGGCTGCCCGTCACGCTTCCTGCGAATGAATTCCTGCGGTAGAAACATCGTTGCCTCGCTTCGATCGGAGTCGACTGTACGGTTCAATGCAGCGAGAAAAACAGGCCGGCAATCGCCGCGCTCATCAGGTTCGACAGCGTCGCGGCCGAACGGCGTTCGGGCGCGACCGCGCTGAAGCCGCCCGCGAGAATCGCGATCGACGAGAAGTTCGCGAAGCCGCACAGCGCGAACGATACGATCGCGAGCGTCTTCGGGTCGAGCACCTGCAGGCCGGCCGCCGCCGCGTGCGCGCCACCCTTCAGGTACGGCGACAGGTCGCCGTACGCGACGAATTCGTTGAAGATCAGTTTCTCGCCGATGAAGTTGCCGGCCAGCGTCGCATCGTGCCACGGCACGCCGATGATCCATGCGAGCGGCGCGAACAGATGGCCGATGATACCGACCAGCGTTACCTGCGGAAAGCCCGCGAACGCGGCCGCGCCGCCGACGATCAGGTTCATCAGCGCGATGAGCCCGACGAACGCGATCAGCATCGCGCCGACGTTGATCGCGATGCGCAGGCCGACCGATGCACCGGAGGCGGCCGCCTCGATCACGTTGGCGGCGCGCTTGTCGTCGAAATCGAGGCCATCGACCACCACGCGGCTCGGCTCGACGGTCGGAAACAGCAGCTTGCCGAACAGCAGCCCGCCCGGCACCGCCATGAACGACGCGGCGAGCAGGTACTCCATCTTCACGCCGAGGCCGGCATAGCCGACCAGCACCGAGCCCGCGACCGACGCCATCCCGCTCGCCATCACCGTGAAGATCTCGGCGCTCGTCATGTTGCGCACGAACGGCTTCACGAGCGCGGGCATCTCGCTCTGCCCGAGGAAGATCGTCGCGACGGCCGAGCATGCCTCGATGCGACTCACGCCGAGCACCTTCGCCAACCCCGCGCCGAGGATCGCGACGATCCACTTCATCACGCCGATGTAGTACAGCACCGAGATCAGCGCGGTGACGAAGATGATCATCGGCAGCACGCGCAGGCCGAACACGAACCCGCCGTCGCCGAACAACTGGAACATGCGCGCGTCGACCAGCCCGCCGAACACGAACGCGATGCCGTGATTGCCCATGTCGAGCACGCGATTGACGCCGTTCGCGGCCGCGGCCAGCGCCGCACGGCCCGACGGCACGAACAGGACGAGCGCACCGATCGCGAACTGCGTGAGCAGCGCGGCGATCATGGTCCGCGCGCTGACCGCGCGGCGGTTGTTCGACAGCAGATACGCGACCAGCAACAGAAACAGCATGCCGAGGAGACTGCGCAGAATATCCACCTTGTGCTCCTTTCTCACTATTTGAACTGTCCGGCGGGCGGCCCGTGCCCGCGACCCGTGCGATCGGGTTGGTGGATGTTACTCGCTCGATATGCGCGCCGGCAACGTCGCCAAAATCGCCGCGGTCAATGGTATCGATCGTTTCTTTTTTCGTGCCTCGATGACTTGATCAGTTGTTCTATCTATCCTGCGAAAACGCGCGCGGGGCGCGCCGTTCGAACGGACACGCCCCGCATGACCTGCGTCGTTCAACCGGCGCGTTCGACCGGATGCGGCTCGCGCAGCCGGTTCGCGATCCGCGCGGCCTCGTAGTAGCCGGCGCCCGGCGGGCGCTTGAGGTAGCGGCCCGCGCCGCGCACCGCGCGCAATTCGCCGTCGGCCCATGCGAGTGCGCCGCGCGTGAGCGTGTGCGTCGCGACGCCCTGCACCGTCATCCCCTCGAACACGTTGAAGTCGACCTGCTGGTGATGGGTCTTCACCGAGATCGTCTTCGTCGCGGCCGGGTCCCACACGACGAGGTCGGCATCGGCGCCGACCTGCACGGCGCCCTTGCGCGGATACAGGTTGAAGATCTGCGCGGCATTGGTCGACGTGATCCGCACGAACTCGTTCGGCGTGATGCGGCCGTGATTCACGCCGTGATGCCACAGCACCGACATGCGATCCTCGACACCGCCGCAGCCGTTCGGGATCTTCGTGAAATCCTCGCGGCCCATCGCCTTCTGCGATGCGCAGAATACGCAGTGATCGGTCGCGGTCGTATGCAGCTGGCCCGACTGCAGCCCGCGCCACAGCGCCTCGCGATGCTCGGCCGAGCGGAACGGCGGGCTCATCACGTGAGCCGCCGCGCGCGTCCAGTCCGGATCGCGATAAACGGCCTCGTCGATGACGAGGTGCCCCGGCAGCACTTCGCCGAACACACGCAGCCCTTCGCTGCGCGCGCGGGTGATCACGTCCACTGCGTCCTTCGCCGACACGTGCACGATATACACGGGCACGCCGAGCACCTGCGCGATGCGGATCGCGCGGTTCGCCGCCTCGCCTTCCACCTCCGGCGGCCGCGACAGCGGATGCGCCTCCGGCCCCGTGATCCCGCGCGCGAGCAGCGCCTTTTGCAGCTGGAACACGAGCTCGCCGTTTTCCGCGTGCACGGTCGGCAGCGCGCCGAGTTCGAGCGAACGCGTGAAGCTGTTCACGAGCACCTCGTCGTCGGCCATGATCGCGTTCTTGTACGCCATGAAGTGCTTGAAGCTCGATACGCCATGCTCGCGCACGAGCGTGCCCATGTCGCGGTGCACGCTGTCGTCCCACCACGTCACGGCGACGTGGAAACCGTAATCGGAAGCCGCCTTCTCGGCCCAGCCGCGCCATTCGCGGAACGCCTCCATCAGCGGCTGCTTCGGGCTCGGAATCACGAAATCGATGATGCTCGTCGTGCCGCCCGACAGCCCGGCCGCGGTGCCCGAGTAGAAATCGTCGCTCGCGGTCGTGCCCATGAACGGCAGTTCCATGTGCGTGTGCGGGTCGATGCCGCCCGGCATCACGTACTGGTCGTGCGCGTCGACCACGGTTGCGCCGGCCGGCGCGTCGATCTGCTCCGCAATCTGCAGGATCGTGCCGCCGTCCTGCGGGTCCGCGCAGAGCACGTCCGCACGATAGGAACGGTCCGCATCGACCACGGTGCCGCCACGAATCAGGATTGCCATTTCGTTGCCTCCTCGTTGACTGTCGGTGCCGCATGCCGCGCGCGAGCCGCATCCGGGCCGCGCGTGCGTCATGCGCTCGCGATCTGCGCGCGCTGTCCGGCGCGCCACTTCATCCAGGTGCCGTACACGCCCGACGCCAGCACGAGGCCGACGAACCACGCGTACGTGTAGAGCGTGTTGAAGAACGCCGGCACGTTCGGGAACGACGCCGGAAACGCCGTATGCAGGAAGCCCGGCAGGTTCGGCAGCACGCCGACCGCGAGCGCGACCAGCGCGGCCGGGTTCCAGCCCCGCGCGTAGCTGAAATCGCCGCGCTCGTCGAACAGTGCGCGCGTGTCGAGCTGCGTGCCGCGAATCAGGAAATAGTCGACCATCAGGATGCCCGCGACCGGCCCGAGCAGCGCCGAATAACCGACGAGCCAGGTGAAGATGTAGCCGTCCGTCGTCGCGAGGATCTTCCACGGCATCATCACGATCGCGATCGTCGCGGTGATCATCCCGCCCGCGCGATACGAAATCGCCTTCGGCCACAGGCTCGAAAAATCGTATGCAGGACCGACCAGGTTCGCCGCGAGGTTGCAGCACATCGTATCGAGCGTGAGGATCACGAGCGCGATGCCCACACCGATGCCGGTCATCCGGCTCGTCAGGTCGATCGGATCCCAGATCGCGTTGCCGTAGATCACGACGGTCGCCGACGTCACGACGACCGACACCACCGACAGCAACGCCATCGGCAGCGGCAGTCCGATCGACTGCCCGATCATCTGGTCGCGCTGCGAATGCGCGAAACGCGTGAAATCGGGAATGTTCAGCGCGAGCGTCGCCCAGAACCCGACCATCGCGGTCAGGCCCGGCCAGAAGGTCGCCCAGAACAGCCCGGCCTTCTTGCCGCCTGCCGCAAACTGCGACGGCGCCGACAGCATCGAGCCCACGCCACCGGCCTTCGACGTCGCCCACCACACGAGCGCCACGCACATCACGACCTTGATCGGCGCGGACCAGCTTTCGAGCCAGCGGATCGAATCGGTGCCGTGCAGGATGAAGTACAGCTGCAGCGCCCAGAACACGAGGAAGCACGCGAGTTGCCCGAACGAGATGCCGACTACGGGCAGCGCCGCGCCGTGCAGCGCGTTGCCGGTCAGGATGTTCAGCAGCGTGTAGATCGCGCTGCCGCCGAGCCAGGTCTGGATGCCGTACCAGCCGCAGGCGACGATCGCGCGCAGCAGTGCGGGCAGCTTCGCGCCCTGCGTGCCGAACGACGCGCGCACGAGCACCGCGTACGGAATCCCGTGCTTCGCGCCTGCATGGCCGATCAACAGCATCGGCACGAGCACGATCAGGTTGCCGAGCAGCACCGTCATCACCGCCTGCCACGGCGACATGCCTTCCTGGATCAAGCCGGCCGCGAGCATGTACGACGCGATGTTCATCACCATCCCGACCCACAGCGCCGCGAAGTGGTACCACTTCCACGTGCGCTGCGCCGGCGTCGTCGGCGCGAGGTCGTCGTTGTACAGGCTGCCGCCGTGCGCCGCGGCGCTGTCGGGATCGGCGAGAATCGCTGCTGGTTTCATTGAACGCGCTCCACGAAAACGTCGGCGCCGGCATCGTGCGATGCCGGCCCGGGGAAACGAAAAGCGGCGGCGCAGTCCATGCCGCGCCGCCGGACCTCGGTCAGGCCGCCTTCGCGTGCTTCTCGGGCGCCGCCGCCGGGCCACTCGCACCAGCCTCCGCGCTCGCCGGATTGTTCGGATGCGTGGTCCAGTTCGCGTAGTCGCCCGAATCGACGCGCTCCATCGTGATGCATTGCTCGACCGGACACACATGCATGCAAAGATTGCACCCGACGCACTCCGAATCGACCACTTCGAAATGCCGCACGCCGTCCTTCGTCGCCGTGATCGCCTGATGCGACGTGTCCTCGCACGCGATATGGCACAGCCCGCACTGGATGCAGCGATCCTGGTCGATGCGCGCCTTGATGTCGTACTTCAGGTTCAGGTATTTCCAGTCGGTCACGTTCGGCACCGCGCGGCCGCGAATGTCATCGAGCGTCGCGTAGCCCTTTTCGTCCATCCAGTTCGACAGGCCATCGGCGAGATCCGACACGATCCGGAATCCGTAATGCATCGCGGCGGTGCACACCTGCACGCTGCCGGCGCCGAGCACCATGAACTCGGCCGCATCGCGCCACGACGAGATGCCGCCGATGCCCGAGATCGGCAGGTTCGGCGTTTCCGGGTCGCGGGCGATCTCCGCGACCATGTTCAGCGCGATCGGCTTGACCGCCGGCCCGCAATAGCCGCCGTGCGTGCCCTTGCCGTCGACGGTCGGCATCGGCGCCATCTGGTCGAGATCGACCGCGACGATCGAGTTGATCGTGTTGATCAGCGACACGCCGTCCGCGCCGCCCTTGTACGCGGCGCGCGAGCCCATCCGGATATCGCTGATGTTCGGCGTGAGCTTCACGAGGCACGGCAGCTTCGTGCCCTCCTTCACCCAGCGCGTGACCATCTCGACGTATTCGGGCACCTGCCCGACCGCCGCGCCCATCCCGCGCTCGCTCATCCCGTGCGGGCAGCCAAAGTTGAGTTCGACCGCGTCGGCCCCGGTGTCCTCGACGAGCGGCAGGATCCATTTCCAGTCGCGCTCGTTGCACGGCACCATCAGCGACACGATCAGCGCGCGGTCCGGCCAGTCGCGTTTCACCTGCGCGATCTCTCTCAGGTTCACGTCGAGCGGACGGTCGGTGATCAGCTCGATGTTGTTCAGCCCCGCGATGCGCTGGCCGTTCCACTGCACCGCGCCGTAACGCGAACTGACGTTGACGACGTGCGGATCGAGCCCGAGCGTCTTCCAGACGACGCCACCCCAGCCCGCCTCGAAGGCGCGATTGACGTTGTAGGCCTTGTCGGTGGGCGGCGCGGACGCCAGCCAGAAGGGATTCGGCGAAGTGATGCCTGCGATGGTGCAGCGAAGGTCGGCCATGTTCGGCTCCGTGAGAATGGGGTCGTGTTCGGTGTGCGTGCGGTGCGTCGCGCGGTCAGGCCGCCTTCGCGTCGCGCGCGGCAAGCGTGGCGTCGATCGACGCGGCCGCGCGCTTGCCGTCCTGCACGGCCTGCACCGTGAGGTCGACGCCCTCCGTCGCCGCGCAGTCGCCACCGGCCCATACGTCCGGCAGCGCCGTGCGTCCGTCCGCATCCACCGCGATGCGTGTGCCGTCCGCAGTCAGCAGCGCGGCTTCGACAGCGTCCGGCACCAGCGTCTGGCCGATCGCCTTCAGCACCATGTCCGCGTCGACGGTGAAGCACTCGCCCGATGCGCCTTCGAATTCGACGCCCGTCACCTGCCCGTCCGTGCCCGCGATGCGCGTCGGCTTCGCGTGCGTGACGAGCGTGACGCCGCTCTTCTGCGCGAACTCGCGTTCGGCCCACGTCGCGCTCATTGCCTCCACGCCGCGCCGGTACACCATCGTCACGCGCTCGGCGCCGAGCTTGCGACTCTGCACCGCCGCATCGATCGCCGTATTGCCGCCGCCGATCACGACCACGCGCCGCCCGACCGGCACGTTCGCGAGCGTGTCGGCCTGCCGTACCTGCTCGATGAAATCAACCGCGTTCATCACGCCGCGCAGTTGCTCGCCTTCGATCGCGAGCGCACGCACGCCGCCGAGGCCCATCGCAAGGAATACCGCGTCGTGCTGCTTGCGCAAGGCGTCGAGCGTCACGTCGCGGCCAAGCGCCATACCCGTTTCCAGCGTGATGCCGCCCACCGACAGCAACCACTCGACTTCGCGTTGCGCGAAATCGTCGACGGTCTTGTACGCGGCAATCCCGTATTCGTTGAGGCCGCCGGCCTTCGGGCGCGCGTCGAACAGCGTGACACGATGCCCGGCGAGCGCGAGCCGGTGCGCGCATGCGAGCCCGGCCGGCCCCGCGCCGACCACCGCCACATGGCGACCCGTCTCGGGCGCGCGCCGGAACTGCACCGCGCCGGTCTGCATCGCCCAGTCGGTCGCGTGCCGCTGCAGCGCGCCGATCGCGACGGGTTGTGCATCCTGATGGTTGCGCACGCATGCGCCTTCGCACAGGATCTCCGTCGGGCACACGCGAGCGCACATCCCGCCGAGCGGATTCGCGGACAGGATGTCGGTCGCCGCGCCTTTCAGGTTGCCGTTGCCGATCTTGCGGATGAAGCTCGGGATGTCGATCTGCGTCGGGCACGCATGCACGCACGGCGCGTCGTAGCAGTAGTGACAGCGGCTTGCGGCGGCCGCCGCGGCAGTCGGATCGAGCAGCGGCGCGATATCGGCGAATTCGCACGAGAGTTGCGTGGACGACAGGCGATGCGCGGCGATATCGCCGGTTGGCTGGGTGGTCATACGCGTTCCTTCGACTGGGTGGAGACAAAGCCGTCCCCGCCGGCTGCGGATGCACAGTCGGGGCGGTCATGCTTAGGAATGCAAATATCTGACGTGACGCAGCCTCACGGCCGCTACGGTCGATCCATCACGAGGCCGGCTCGCATGCGCGCGACAGCATCGCGTGCAGCAGCACGTTCGCGCCGGCCTCGATCCATGCGGGCGTCGCGTCCTCGATCTCGTTGTGGCTGATGCCGTCGATGCAGGGCACGAACACCATCGACGTCGGCGCGACCTGCGCCAGATAGCACGCGTCGTGGCCCGCACCCGACACGATGTCGCGATGCGAGTAGCCGAAGCGGTCGGCCGCGCCGCGCACGGCCGCCACGCACTCAGGATCGAACGCGACCGGCTTGTAGTAGAAAATCTGCTCGAGTTCGGTGTCGAGCCCGATGTCGGCCGCGATGCGCGCGACGCCGTCGCGCAGCGCCGCATCCATCTTCGCGAGCACGGCGTCGTCCGGATGACGGAAATCGACGGTGAAGAACACGCGGCCGGGAATCACGTTGCGCGAGTTCGGGTGGACCTGCATCATGCCGACCGTCGCGCAGCCGAACGGGGCATGATCGAGGCCGATCCGGTTGACGAGGTCGACCACGCGCGACGCGCCGAGCAGCGCGTCACGGCGGCGCGGCATCGGCGTCGGCCCCGCGTGCGCCTCCTGGCCGGTAAACGTGATCTCGTACCAGCGCTGCCCCTGCGCGTCGGTCACGACACCGATCGTCTTGCATTCCGCTTCGAGAATCGGCCCTTGCTCGATATGCAGCTCGAACGCCGCGTGCAGCTTGCGCCCGCCGCACGGCACGTCGCCCGCATAGCCGATGCGCGCCAGTTCCTCGCCGATCGTCTTGCCGTCCACGTCCTTGCGCGACAGCCCGTATTCGAGCGGAAACACACCCGCGAACACGCCCGACGCGACCATCGCGGGCGCGAAGCGCGAGCCCTCCTCGTTGGTCCAGATCACGACCTCGACCGGATGCTCGGTCTCGATGCCGTGATCGTTCAGACTGCGAATCACCTCGAGGCCGCCGAGCACGCCGTAGATACCGTCGAAGCGCCCGCCGGTCGGCTGCGAATCCGCGTGCGAACCCGTGACGACCGGCGCCGCGTCGGCCACGCGGCCCGCGCGACGCATGAACACGTTGCCCATCGTATCGACCGTCACCGTGCAGCCGGCGGCCTTCGCCCAGCCGACGATCAGGTCGCGGCCGGCCTTGTCGAGATCGGTGAGCGCGAGGCGGCACACGCCGCCCTTCGGCGTCGCGCCGATCTTCGCGACTTCCATCAGGCTGTCCCACAACCGCTTGCCGTCGACCCTGATCGACGTGTCGAAAGCTGCCCGCTTCACTGTTTCCGATACCGCGCTCATTCGTATCGCTCCTGGGGGGTCGGTGATGTCGCCAGCCCGGTCTGTGCCGGTGCGTGCGAGGCCTGTTTCGGGGCACGCCGCACGGATGCGGTGCATGTCCGTCGATGCAGGCAACGCGTTAAATCCTGTCCGATTGGACAGGTTTTAGACGATCAAAATGACCAGCGCAACGTCTTTCTTGCGTGACGCGACAGAGCGAGAAACGTGCCATCGCAACGCAGCATCGTCGTGACTGCAGCGCCGCCACATCCGTGCGCGCGACGCGAATCAGCGGCTAGAATGAAGCCCAACGCGGCATGGCCGCCGCGCGAGGGTAACGATGAGACATGACGAGGCGGCAATCGCAGCCACCGACCGTGACGAAACGCCGGCGCCTTTGCGGCGACGCAAGGCGCATATTCGCGAGTCTAACGAAGCGCATCTGCTCGCGTGCGCGGAAACCGTATTCGCGGAACGTGGGCTCGCCGGCGCCAGCACCGCGATGATCGCAGAGCGCGCCGGCTTGCCGAAGGCGAACGTGCACTACTACTTCCCGACCAAGCTCGCGCTGTACCGCCGCGTGCTCGACGACCTGTTCGAGGACTGGCATCGCGCGGCCGGCTCGTTCGAGGCCGACGACGATCCGGTCGAAGCGATCGGCAGCTACGTGCGCGCGAAGATGACGCTGTCGCAGCGGCGCCCGCTCGGCTCGAAGGTGTGGGCCAACGAAATCATTCACGGCGCGGAGCACATGCAGGACATCCTGTCGCAACGCGTGAAGCCGTGGTTCGACGCGCGCGTCAGGGTGATCGAAGGCTGGATCGCGCGCGGGCTGCTCGCGCCGATCGACCCGCATGCGCTGATGTACCTGATCTGGGCGACCACGCAGCACTATGCGGATTTCGATGCGCAGATTCGCGCGCTGAGCGGCAAGCGCGCGTTCACGAAGAAGGCGTTCGACGAGAAAACCGAGCAGGTCGTGCAGCTCGTGATTCGCGCGTGCGGTGCTGTGTCGCCAAACGCGAAGCCTTAGCGCGATACGACGCTTTCATCGAATAAAAACGGGCGGCGCGCATCACACGGAGATGTCCCGTGCGATACGCGCCGCCCGTGATGCCGCGTTCGCGCGTGCGAACGATGCGACGCGATGCGTGATGCGACGTCTTACGCGATGCGCTCGATCGCAACGGCCGTTGCTTCGCCGCCGCCGATACACAGCGATGCGACGCCGCGCGTCAGGCCATACGTTTCGAGCGCGGCCAGCAGCGTCACCATCACGCGCGCACCCGATGCGCCGATCGGATGCCCGAGCGCGCACGCGCCGCCGTGCACGTTCACCTTCTCGTGCGGCAGATCGAGGTCGCGCATCGCGGCCATCGGCACCACCGCGAACGCTTCGTTGATCTCGAACAGGTCGACGTCGCGCAGGTTCCAGCCGGTTTTCTCCGACAGCTTGCGCAGCGCGCCGATCGGTGCGGTCGCGAACAGGCCGGGCTTGTCCGCATGAGTCGCATGCCCGACGATCACGGCCTTCGGCGTGAGGCCGAGGCGCTCGGCTTCCGAGCGGCGCATCATCACCAGCGCGGCCGCACCGTCCGAGATCGACGATGCGTTCGCGGCCGTCACCGTGCCGCCGTCGCGAAACGCCGGCTTCAGCGTCGGGATCTTGTCGAGTTTCGCCTTGCCGGGCTGCTCGTCGATCGACACGACGCTTTCCGTCTTGCCGGCCTTCACGGTCACCGGCGCGATTTCCGACACGAACCGCCCTTCCGCGATCGCGCGCTGCGCCCGCGTCAGCGACGCAATCGCGAACGCATCCTGCGCTTCGCGGGTGAACTGGTACGCCTGCGCGCAATCCTCGGCGAAGGTGCCCATCAGGCGGCCCTTTTCATACGCGTCCTCGAGCCCGTCGAGGAACATGTGATCGAGCACCTGTCCGTGACCCATGCGCATGCCCGCGCGCGCCTTCGGCAGCAGATACGGCGCATTCGTCATGCTCTCCATCCCGCCCGCCACGGCCACGCGCGCCGAACCCGCCAGCAGCAGGTCGTGCGCGAACATCGCCGCCTTCATCCCCGAACCGCACATCTTGTTGACCGTGGTCGCGCCCGCCGCGAGCGGCAGCCCGGCCTTCAGCGCGGCCTGTCGCGCGGGCGCCTGGCCCTGGCCGGCCGGCAGCACGCAGCCGAACACGATTTCCTCGATGCGTTCGGCCGGCACGTTCGCGCGCTCGAGCGCGGCGCGAATCGCCACCGCGCCAAGGTCGCTCGCGCTCGCCGCCGCCAGGTCGCCCTGAAAACCACCCATCGGCGTGCGCGCCGCACCCACGATTACGATCGGATCCTGAGTCGTCATGATTCGTTTCCTCCAGTGTCAGCGCGGTGCCATGCGCAACGCGCCATCGAGACGGATGACTTCGCCGTTCAGCATCGTGTTCTCGGCGATGTGGCGCACCAGCGCCGCAAATTCTTCCGGGCGGCCGAGCCGCGGCGGGAACGGCACGCTCTTGCCGAGCGCGTCCTGCACGTCCTGCGGCATGCCGGCCATCATCGGCGTCGCGAAGATGCCGGGCGCGACCGTCACGACGCGAATGCCGAAGCGCGCGAGTTCGCGCGCGATCGGCAGCGTCATGCCCACCACGCCGCTCTTCGACGCCGCATACGCGGCCTGTCCGATCTGTCCGTCGAACGCCGCGACCGACGCGGTGTTGATGATCACGCCGCGCTCGCCTTCCGCATCGGCCTCCTGCTTCGACATCGCTTCGGCAGCCAGCCGAATCATGTTGAACGTGCCGACGAGGTTGATCGACACCGCCCGCGCGAAGCGGTCGAGCGAGTGTGGGCCATCGCGGCCGACGACCTTCTCGCCCGGCGCGACGCCCGCGCAGTTGACGAGCGCATCGACGCGGCCGAACGCGTCGCGCGCGGCCGCGACGGCCGCCTGACCGTCGGCTTCGCTCGTCACGTCGGTCTTCACGAACCGTGCGGCCGCGCCGAGTTCATTCGCGAGACCCGCGCCCGCCTCGTCATTGACGTCCAGCAGCATGGCCTTGCCGCCTTGCGCGACGACCATGCGCGCCACCGCGGCGCCGAGGCCGGAGCCGGCGCCCGTAATCAGAAAAACGCGATCCTTGATATTCATTGGCAGTCCGTATTCAGGGTTGAGCGACCTTCTCGGCTTCCATCTTGCGCAACACGAAGCGCTGGATCTTGCCGCTCGGGGTTTTCGGCAGCGCGTCGACGAAGTCGATCGCGCGCGGATAAGCGTGAGCGGACAGCCGCCGCTTCACGTGCTGACTCAATTCCTCGGCCAGTTCGGGCGTACCGTCGAAGCCTTTCGACAGGACGACGAACGCCTTCACGATCTCCGTGCGCTCCGGGTCGGGCACGCCGATCACGGCGGCCTCGCTGACGGCCGGATGCTCGATCAGCGCGCTCTCCACGTCGAACGGGCCGATCCGGTAGCCGGACGACGTGATCACGTCGTCCGCGCGGCCGATGAAGCTCACGGCGCCGTCCGGCTCCAGCTCCACGTTGTCGCCGGTCCGGTAATAGCCGCCCGCGATCGCCGGCGTGTCCTGCTGCCAGTAGCCGCGGAACCACAGCAGCGGCGAGCGCGCGATGTCGATCGCGAGGTTGCCGGGCTCGCCGGGGCCGAGTTCGCGGCCCGCTTCGTCGAGCACCGCGACACGGTAGCCCGGCATCGCGAAGCCGGCCGAACCGACGTGCACCACGTGCGTGAGGCCGTGATGGTTGTTCACGACCATGCCCAGCTCGGTCTGGCCGTAGTGATCGTGGATCGGCGCCCCGAGCGCCGCGTGGAACCAGCGCACGACCTCCGGGTTCAACGGTTCGCCCGCGCTGCTCACCACGCGCAGCCGGCCCTTCACGCGCGCGGCCGCTTCCGTCCCGGCCGCCATCAGCATCCGGAATGCGGTCGGCGAACCCGCGAGGCTCGTGATGCCGAGCCGGTCGATCACATCGTACGTGCTGTCGACCGTGAAGCTGCCCTCGTACAGCGTCGTCGCATGACCGAGCAGCAGCGGGCCCGTGATCGCGTAATAGAGGCCGTACGCCCAGCCCGGATCGGCGATGTTCCAGAACCGGTCGCCGGCACGCAGGTCGACCGCTTCGCGCATGTACGCGCCGAACGCGAGCAGCGCGTACAGCGGCACCGGCACGCCCTTCGGCAGGCCCGTCGTGCCCGACGTCGACATCATCATGAACAGGTCGGATCCCTTGCGCAGCACGGGTTCGAACGTATCGGACTGCGCGTCGAGCGCCGCGCGGAAATCGATGTCGCGCACCGGCAGCGCCTCGCCTGCTTCGCGTACCGTCGCGACCAGCGGGCAATCGGCGATTTCGTCGAGCTTCGCGCGATTCGCGACGTTGGTCACGACGAGCCGCGCATCGCTCATGCGCAGCCGGTGCTCGATCGCCTTCGGGCCGAACGCGGTAAACAGCGGCTGGTACACGGCGCCCGCGCGCCACGTGCCGAGGATCGTCGCGACGAGCTCCGGCGTGCGCGGCAGCAGGCCGGCCACCACGTCGCCCGGCTTCACGCCCTGCGCGACGAGCAGGTTCGCGACCCGGGCCGACAACGCCTGCATTTGCGCGAACGTAAAGCGGTGGTGCTGCCCGCCGGCGTCGATCCAGTCGAGCGCGATCGCGTCCGCCTTCGCGTGCCGGTCGCAACATTCGACACACGCGTTCAGGCCGCGCTCCAGATCGCCGCTCAGTTGCGCGGCAGCGGTCTCGATACTGAAACGGGCCACGGCGTCGGCGTAGGCCGGCACCGCCCGGGCGGTAGCTCCTTCAGGCATGCGTGTCTCCTGTGCGTTATAGCCGCCGACGCGCCAGAGGCGCGACGGGGATACATCGATAGTAGACAGCCCCTACATTGCAATCAATGACAAACGGAATCTAGAATCATGATCGCTTTTGCCATGTCGAGAGGACGCAGGAAATGGGGCCGCAGATGATTTCGCCGGATTTCGTCGACGATGCGCTCGCGTGCCTGCGCCGGCGCGACCTGCCGACCGCGCCCGTGCTGCGTGCCGCCGGGCTGCCGGCCGCCGTGCACGAACCCGTCACGCCGCAGCAGTACGGCCGGCTGTGGCTCGCGATCGCCGGTGCGCTCGACGACGAATTCTTCGGGCTGGCCCCGCGCCCGATGCGGCGCGGCAGCTTTACGCTGCTGTGTCACGCGGTGCTGCACGCCGGCACGCTCGACAAGGCGCTGCGGCGCGCGCTGAAATTCCTGCGTGTGGTGCTCGACGAGCCGCACGGCGAACTCGTCGTGGCCGACGGGCAGGCGCAGATCGTGCTGGCGCAATCGGGCGCGCCGTATCCGGCATTCGCGTACCGGACGTTCTGGCTGATCCTGCTCGGCGTCGCGTGCTGGCTGATCGGCCGGCGCATCCCGCTGCAGCGCATCGATTTCGCGTGCCCGAGCCTCGGCCAGCGCAGCGACTATCACCAGTTCTTCGGCGTCCCGGTGCATTTCGACCGGCCCGACAGCCGGCTCGCGTTCAACGCCGCGTACCTCGCGCTGCCGACGATCCGCTCGGAGCAGACACTGCGGACCTTCCTGCGCGGCGCACCCGGCAATCTCCTCGTGCGCTACCGGCACGACACGGGCTGGGTCGCGAAGACGCGCGCGCACCTGAAAGCGCTGCCGGCCGCCGAATGGCCCGACTTCGACACGCTGGCCGTGCGCCTCGACACGACGCCCGCGACGCTGCGGCGGCGTTTGCGCAGCGAAGGGCAAAGTTTCGCGGCGATCAAGGACGAATTACGCGGCGCGCTGGCCCAGTCGCTGCTGCGCGGGCACGCGCTCAGCGTCGCGGAGATCGCGGTCGAGCTCGGCTTCACCGAGCCGAGCGCGTTTCATCGCGCGTTCCGGAAATGGACAGGCACGAGCCCCGGTGCGTTTCGGCGCGACGTGCATGCGGCGAAGGCGGAGTCTTGACTGGCTAGGTGGATGCGGAGCGTCTCGTCATGTGCAGTCGATACGCGCCAGTCCTGTTTCTTCCGCATTCCGGTGCGAATCTGCGTAGCGCTCACCGCACCGCGGAAAACGCAGGACGTTGCGCCCTGATCCGTCTGACCACATACTGATCGGCAATCCGAACAAGGTTGCGTCGATGGTGAATGTCGATGAAAGCACCGCTTCGATCTTCGGCGTGATCGGAACGGCCGTGTCGCTGCTGGCGGCGATTCCTTACGGGCTCGCGATCTATCGGCGCACCGTTCGCCCGCATCTGTTCACGTGGCTCGTGTGGTCGGTCGTCACGGCGATCGCGGCCGCCGGCCAGTTCGTCGCGGGCGCGGGCCCGTCCGCATGGTGCACGGCGGCGATTGCCGTCACGTGCTTTCTGACGCTGATCGCCAGCCTGTTTCGCGGCGAGCACGGCTGGACGGGCCTCGACTGGCTGTTCCTGTGTGCAGCACTGTCAGCCATTCCGCTGTGGATGCTGACCGACGATCCGACGGTGTCGATCTGCCTGGTCACGCTGATCGAGCTGGCCGGCCTCGGCCCAACCGTGCGCAAGACAATCCGCGATCCGTGGAGCGAGAGCCTCGTCTATTTCGCGCTGTGTGTGCTCAAGTACGCGCTGGCGTTGCTGGCACTGAGCACGTGGAGTGTCGCGGTCGCGTTCTATCCGGCCATCAACCTGATCGCGTCGATCGGCATCTGCATGGTGATGCTGGTCCGGCGTCAGTCGCTGTCGAATGCGCGATAGGCCGAGTTGTCGCCCCCGTGCCGCTTTCCCTCCGAAATGATGCGAGGCCTGACATGGATGCAATCCGTACCGTCATCGAACCCAGCGAAACCGCGCTACGCGCGGCGATGCTGGCCAACGACGTCGAAGCGCTCGACGCGCTGCTGGACGACGATCTGGTGTTCACAGTCCCGACCGGCCAGGTCATCTCGAAAGAGGACGACCTGGCCGCGCATCGCGTGAAGCTTTTGCGTCTCGACACACTCGACGTCATCGAAATGCGCGCATCCGCGGTCGACGAGATGATCCTCACCACGACGCGAGCGGCTCTTGCCGGCCGTTTCGACGGCGCGGCATTCACCGGCACGTTTGCCTATACACGCCTCTGGCGTCGATCGGGCGCCCACTGGCGCGTCGTCGCCGGACATGCGTCGCAGGTCATATAGCCGCGCTGGGCGTGTGCATTTGAATGGCATCGCGCAACGCTGTGGTGAGCGGGTCGGCTGTCGATCGGGCGATGAGACCGTACGATCCGGATGATGCACTCATGAAAACGCCGACCAAGGGGGTGTCCGCCATGACGAGAGCCGAAATGCACAAGCTATTTATCGTGCGTGCTGCGCGTGCCGCGGACGCGGACGAACTCACACGACTGGCACGCCTTTCGAAGGCGCACTGGGGCTATCCGAAGGAATGGCTGGACGTGTGGCAAGACGATCTCACGATCTCGCCGGAGACGATCGAAGGGGCGATCGGTTACGTCGCGGAATCAGGCGAGTCGATCATCGGATTCTGGATCCGAGCATCGTTGAATTCGGATCGGCCAACGCCCGGATGGCTGTTCGTTCATCCCGATCACATGGGTCAGGGCGTCGCCCGTGCGCTGTGGAAATCGGTTCGGACCGAGGCCGCCGCGAGAGGAATCAAGAGCTTTGTGATCGAAGCGGATCCCAATGCCGCGCCGTTCTATCTGACACTGGGGGCCGAAAAGATCGGCGAAAAGGAATCGAGCGCCATCCCGGGCAGATTTTTTCCGATCTTGCGGATCAGGGTCTGATGGGTGAGGAGATCGCAGCAAGATGACTCCCTGCGTACAGTTGATCAGATTGGGCTACCGACCGCGGTAAGAGAGGTTGCGGCAGGGAAATACCGAGGTTTGATCAGTCTGGGAGCAGGTCTGATTTCTGAGATTTCAGCGGCCCGCTGCTTAGATGTGCTGCCGTGTAGCTATTCAGCACGAGGCGTGATCTACGTCGGGAATTTCCGCCGTTGAAATGCAAAAACCCCCGCCTTTCGGGCGGGGGTTCTTGGCTTGAGGGAGCCTGACGATTACCTACTTTCACACGGGAATCCGCACTATCATCGGCGTAGAGTCGTTTCACGGTCCTGTTCGGGATGGGAAGGGGTGGGACCGACTCGCTATGGTCATCAGGCAAAGGGGGT
>NZ_JACFYV010000013.1:0-71091 GCF_016759955.1 Burkholderia sp. KCJ3K979 | reverse complement strand
TTCCATCCGCTCCCGCCGCTTCCTCGCCCCCCGTCAGCCCGTTCGCGCGCATGGCTGTCGTCACGGTCCTGACCGGTATCGGCGCGGGTCTCGGCGGCATGCTGCTCGCGTTGCTGCTGCATGCGATCCAGCACCTCGCGTACGGCTACGGCATCGCGCACGTGATCGGGTCCGAGAGCTTCCTCAGTGGCGTGACCGGCGCCGAACCACTGCGTCGGCTGGCGGTGCTGACCGTCTGCGGGATCGTCGCCGGCGGCGGCTGGTGGGCGCTTTACCGGTATGGCCGGCCGCTCGTCAGCATCCGTCGCGCGGTGCGCGCGGCCGATCCGCGGATGCCGTTCGTCAGTACGACGGTTCATGCGCTGCTGCAGATCGTCACCGTCGCGCTCGGCTCGCCACTCGGCCGCGAAGTCGCGCCGCGCGAGATCGGTTCGCTGCTCGCCGGGCGGTTCGCGCATGCGGCGCGACTCACGCCCGACGATTGCCGGCTGATGGTCGCGTGCGGCGCCGGCGCGGGGCTCGCGGCCGTCTACAACGTGCCGCTCGGCGGCGCGATCTTCGTGCTCGAGGTGCTGCTCGGCACGTTCGAAATGCGTGCGCTGATCGTGGCGGTCGTGACGTCCGCGATCGCGGCGATCGTCGCGTGGCTCGGCCTCGGCAATGAGCACCAGTACACGGTGCCGGCGTTCGTGCTGAGCACACCGCTGGTCGCATGGTCGATCGTCTGCGGGCCGCTGTTCGGCTTCGCCGCGTACGGTTTCGTGCGGCTCACGACCCGCGCGCGGGCGAACGCGCCGAAGGACTGGCGGCTGCCGGTGTTCGCGCTGCTCAACTTCGCGGTGATCGGCGTGCTCTCGACGGGGTTTCCGCAATTGCTCGGCAACGGCAAGGGGCCGGCATCGCTGGGCTTCGACGGCACGCTGACGATCGGCCTCGCGGCGGTGCTGCTCGTGCTGAAGGTGCTGATCGAGGCCGGCAGCCTGCGGGCCGGCGCGGAAGGCGGGCTGCTGACGCCGGGCCTCGCGAACGGCGCGCTGCTCGGGGTCGTGCTCGGTGGACTGTGGAGCATCGTGTGGCCGGGCGCATCGCTCGGCGGATGCGCGCTGATCGGCGCGACCGCGTTTCTCGCCGCGTCGATGCAGATGCCGATCACGGCCGTCGTGCTGCTGCTCGAATTCACGCGCGCGAATCACGACTGCCTCGTGCCGATGCTGCTTGCCGTGGCGGGTTCGCTTGTGGCGTACCGGCTTGCGCAGAAGCTGGTGGAGCGGCGAGCGACAGCGATCGCAGCCGTCAGCACGCCGGAGGCGGTTGCTCGCTAGCGGGCTCACGCCAGGGCCCGTATACGCATCGATGCGCGCGGCGATCCATCCACGACATGGCGTATCTGGAAGGCGTCCAGTGGGCAGGGGAAGAGCGTGCATCGCTGACGCATCAATTCCGTTTTGAAGTGAATTATCTGCGAAAATATCAAAATAAGACACAATGTATGGGAATTAAAGTTCCTGCATGCATCTCTCCTGTAACTCTATAATATTGTGAGTTACGAGAGATATGGCGCGGGAAGACCCACTATGCTGGAATTAAATTTTCGCAAGCCCGATGAAATCGTCACACTGCTTTGCGCGAGGCTTCGCACGGAGCGGCTGGCGTTGCAATTGACGCAGAGCGACGTAGCCGCGCGTGCCGGCGTCGGTTCCAATACCGTGTCCAATCTGGAAGCCGGACGCAATGTGAGCCTCGAGACGGTAGTTCGTGTAGCCATGGTCCTGGGACGTAGCAAGGAACTCGAAGGATTGTTCCTGCCGAAGCTCGATAGCCTGGAAGACGTTCATCGGTATGAAAAAAGTGCCAAACGTCAGCGCGTCACGAGGGGCAACCAGAAATGATCGAGCGGATCGATGTCTACTACGACGGCTGGGGGGAGCACTGGCTGTGGGGATCGATGGTTTCTACGACGGCGATCACGGGGCGCCCGTTGATCGTATTCGAATATAGCGATGACGCGCGCAAAAGGGGGCTGGAACTGTCGTCTTATGCGCTCCCATTGCATGGGGCGAGGCTGCGCAAGGACTTTCCGTCCCATCAGCTGGGATTGCCCGGCCCAGTCTATGACGCGCTGCCCGACGGATGGGGCATGTTGCTCATGGACCGCTTGTTCAAACGCCGCGGTCTCAACGCGGCACGCATCGGGCCGCTGGAGCGGTTGGCTTACATTGGCAACCACGCAATGGGCGCCATGTCGTTCGAGCCGGTCGCGGTCGAGATCCAGGCACCGCAGCCGGATATTCCTCTCGACCGGCTCGCGGCCGAGGTACAGGAAGTCCTCAACGGTGAGGGCGGCGAATTCCTTCATCAACTGCTGCAGGTGGGCGGCTCTCCGCAAGGTGCCAGGCCGAAGGCCCTGGTCTATCGTGATCCGCAGTCCGGCGTTTTTACCACGGCCGCGGTGGCGGGTTTTGACGCGTGGTTGGTCAAGTTCCCGGCTCGGCAAGAGCATCCCGAGGTGTGCGCGATCGAAATGGTCTACGCCGAGTGCTTGCGCATGTGCGGCATCGAGACCCCGGACACGCTGCATTTCAATTTGCCTGACGGGATGGCGGCATTTGCGTCCCGGCGTTTCGATCGACGGGACGGTCTGCGCGTGCCCATGCAAAGCGTTGCCGCGTTTACCGGTGCCGATTACAAAACGCCGGGGGCGCTGGACTATGTGAACTTCTTGCGTGCGACTCACATGTGCACCAACGACGTACGCGAGAAGGCGCGGGCGTTTGAACGGGCTGTCTTCAATGTCGCGTTCAACAATCGCGACGATCATCCGAAAAACTTCGCTTACGTCATGTCGCGATCCGGCCAGTGGAAACTCGCGCCGGCCTACGACGTGACATTCTGCGAGGGGCCGGGCGGTTACCACCAAATGGACGTCATGGGCGAGGCGCTGCAGATCGACCGGGCGGCATTGCTCGGACTGGCAAAGGAAGCAGAGCTTTCCGCAGCCGTTGCCAGCGACATGATCGACGGAATGTGCGGAGTAGCCAGCCAGTTCTCGGCCATTGCGAAGCGCCGCTACGAGGGGATCATCACAGAAGACACGCTGACGGACATTCAGCGTCGAATCGACGAGAACGTTGCGCTGCTGCGCTAGGGCTCGGCGTGCGCGACATCATGGGGTATTGCGTGACGACGCTGCTGTTCTCGGGCGTGGTGTTTGTCGCGGAGATGCATCTGTTCTGACGGAGCGAGGCGAGATGCGGCCGGGGCGAAACCCGCATCTCGCCAGCCTGAATCTCGCTGTCTTCAGCCGCGCGACCGCACGTCGGCGGGCTCGTGCCCGTGCCGCAACGCGAGGCTCGCGAACGCCGCGACGACGAGCGCGGCCGCCAGCAGCGTCAGCCCGTTCTTCGCATTGCCGGTCGCCTGTTCGATCGCGCCGACGACGGTCGGCCCGACGAAGCCGCCGAGCAACCCGCACGTATTCACGAGCCCGAGCCCGCCGGCCAGCGCGCTGCCGGCGAGCCGCGACGCCGGAAACGTGAACACGATCGACTGCACGACGAAGAACATCGATGCCGCGACGCACACGCAGAGCAGCCCCGCCAGCGGCGACGCATGCGCGGCGCCGACCATCCCGGCGGCCATGACCACCAGCCCCGCGCACAGCATCCGGCGCGAATGACGCGACTCGCGGGCGAAGCGGGGCAGCGTCCCGGCGCCCAGCGCGGCGGCGAGCCAGGGCAGCGACGTCAGCAACCCGACCGCGACCGGCGAGAGGCGCCCCGACGCGCCGATGATGCCCGGCAGGAAGAAGATCACCGTGTAGATGGTCAACTGGTGGCAGAAGTACACGAAGATCGCGAGCCAGATCTGCGGATCGCGCAGTGCGGCGCCGAACGCATGGCCGCCGTGCGCGGAGACGCCCGCGTCCTGTTCGGCGGCCAGCTTGCGCTCGAGCGCGCGGCCGGTTTCCGGGGCGAGCCACGGCGCGGCGCTCGGACGGTCCGGCAATCGCGTCCACACGACGAACGCGAGCAGGATCGCCGGAATGCCTTCGACGACGAACAGCCATTGCCAGCCGTGGAAGCCGAGCGTGCCGTCGAGTTCGATCAGTGCGCCGGCGAGCGGCCCGCCGACGATGTTGGCGATGCACACGCCGAGCAGGAAATAACCGGTGGCGCGCGCACGTTCCTCGCGGCCGAACCAGTACGTCAGATACAGCATCACGCCGGGAAACAGGCCGGCTTCGGCCACGCCGAGCAGCAGGCGCATCACGTAGAACGACGTCTCGCCGCGGACGAACGCCATCGCGACCGACAGCGCGCCCCACGTGATCATGATCCGCGTGATCCAGAAGCGCGCTCCGACGCGATGCATGATCAGGTTGCTCGGGATCTCGAACAACGCGTAGGTGAGAAAGAACAGCCCCGCGCCGAGCCCGTACGCGGCCGATGAGATGCCGAGATCGACGCCCATCGAATGTTTGGCGAACGCGATGTTGGTGCGGTCGAGAAAGCTGATCACATAGGCGGCGATCAGCAGCGGCATGAGTTTGCGGAACAGCAGCCGGTTCAGCGACGCGTTCGCGTCGCCGGCGGCGGAAGACAATGCCTGAGCATGATGAGTGGACATGCGGACGACTCCGGTAAGAGCGAACCGGCGCGCACGGCAAGCACGGCGCGCCGCGTTCGGCAAATGCCGCTGCGATGCAGGCAGCGGATGGGCAGTCGACGGAGCCGCGCCGGCGGCGCTCGCATGGAGCGGGGCGATCAAGGGCGTCCTGGCACCGGCCGGCTCGGGCCGGCGCCTTGTCACTGCGCTTGCGGGTTCTGGTGTTAGGGTGCTACCCGGCGGTCAGAAATTCACCGCGTCGCCGCCCTTGAGCGCGAGCATCGCGCGCGCCTCGGCCGGCGTCGCGATCTCGAGCGACAGGCCTTCGAGCACCTGGCGCATTTTCAGGACTTGCGCGGCGCTCGATTCCGCGAGCTTGCCGGGCGCGATCCACAGCGAATCCTCGAGCCCGACGCGCACGTTCGCGCCTTGCGCGGCGCCGATCGTCGCGAGCGGAATCTGGTTGCGCCCGGCGCCGAGGATCGACCACACGTAATCGCTGCCGAACAGGCGGTCGGCCGTCCGGCGCATGTGCATCAGGTCCTCCGGATGCGCGCCGATCCCGCCGAGCAGGCCGAACACGCTTTGCACGAAGAACGGCGGCTTCGCGAGCCCGCGATCGACGAAGTGCGCGAGGTTGTACAGGTGCGAGATGTCGTAGCACTCGAATTCGAACCGCGTGCCGTTCGCGCCGCAGCGCGTGAGGATCGTCTCGATGTCCGCGAACGTGTTCTTGAACACGAGATCGCGGCTTTTCTCGAGATGTTCGCGCTCCCACGGATGCTTCAGCTCTCGGAAGCGCTCGAGCATCGGGTACAGCCCGAAGTTCATCGAACCCATGTTCAAGGACGCGACTTCGGGCTGGAAATGCAGCGCCGGCTGCAGCCGTTCGTCGACCGTCATGTGCGGGCTGCCGCCCGACGTGAGGTTGATCACCGCGTCGGTCCGCGCCTTGATGCGCGGCAGGAACTCGGCGAACACGGCCGGGTCCTGCGTCGGCTTGCCGTCGGACGGGTTGCGTGCGTGCAGGTGCAGGATCGCCGCGCCGGCCTGCGCGGCCGCGACCGCGGCCGTTTCGATTTCGTGCGGCGTCACGGGCAGGTACGGCGACATCGACGGCGTATGGATCGCGCCGGTCGGCGCACAGGTGATGATGACTTTGCGAGCGTTTGCCACGGATGGATTCCTTTCGATGAACGATGCAGGAGGCGTCAGAGCACTTCGACGTTGCCGCAGACGGAGATCGCCTGCCCGGTGATCCCGTGCCCGCCCGGCGAACACAGGAACAGCGCGGTCGCGGCGATTTCGGCCGGATCGGTCATGCGCCGCAGCGAGATCTTCTCGAGATAGCGCTGCTCCATTTCGTCGTAGCCGATGCCGAGCTGCTGCGCGCGTGCCTCGATCACACGGCGCATCCGCGGGCCGCGCACGATGCCGGGCTGGATCGCGTTCACGCGGATGCCGAGCGGCCCGAGTTCGATCGCGAGACTTTTCACGAGGCCGACCACCGCCCATTTGGTCGCCGCATACGGTGTGCGGAACGCGTAGCCGAGCCGGCCGGCGACCGACGACAGCGCGATGATCGCGCCGCCGGGTTTCGACTCGCGCAGCAGCGGCACCGCGCGGCGCGCGAACTGGAATTGCGCGTTCAGGTTGATCGCGACGGTCTGCTCCCACTGCATGGGGTCGATTTCGTCGATGCCGCCGGTCGGGCCGGCAATGCCCGCGTTGTTGACCAGCACGTCGAGGCCGCCGAGCCGGGTCGACACGTCGGCGAACACGCGCTCGACGGCGGCCGGGTCGGACACGTCGGCCAGCGTCGCGCTGATCGCGCCGGTCGCGGCACGCGGCGGCCGATCTGCGAGCGCCGCGATCGCGGCTTGCGACGCATCGCACACGTGCACGCGCGCGCCGCATTCGGCGAACGCATCGGCGATTTCGAGGCCGATGCCCGACGCGCCGCCGGTCACGAGGACGCGCAGGCCGTCATAGGGTTTCAGCAGGTCGGAAGCTGTCATGCCGGGTTGTCTCCATCTTTGGTGTTGTGGAATGACGGCCGCTCGCGTGTCGGGCGGCCGTGGCACGCGGTCGCTACGGTTTCGCGTTCACGCTCCGCGGCGTCTGTTCGGCCCGCAGCGTCTCGGCGAGATCATGCGCGGCGCCGCCGATGTCGAGCGCGATGCCGGCCCGCACGCCCGCGCCGTCGCGCCGTTCGAGCGCATCGACGATCGCGCGGTGCGCATCCATCGAGCGCCGCATGTGCGGGATGTCGAGCGCGACCATGTTGAGGAACGGGCCGACGCGCATCCACAGGTTCTCCACGATCGCGAGCGTGTTTTCGCTGGCGCCGTGCGCGTAGATCGCACTGTGGAACGCGAAATTGCTTTGCAGGTAGGCACGCGAGCGGCCGGCCTCAGCGTGTGCCTGCATCGTCTCGCAGGTCTTGCGCACGGCCGCGATCTGCGCGTCGGTCATCCGGGCGCACGCGCGTTCGGCGATGCAGCCTTCGAGCGCGATGCGCACGTCGCGGAGTTCGTCGAGCATGTCGAGCGTCATCGGCGGGACGACGAGCGCGCGATTCGGGCCGTCGACCAGCGCGCGTTCGGCGCGCAGCCGCGTGAGTGCGGCCCGCACGGGCATCGTCGACGAGCCGACCGCCTCGGCGACGCTGCGCAGGCTCAGCGCCTGGCCGGGCGCGAAGCGGCCGCTCATCAGCGCTTCGCGCAGTTGCTGATAGACCTTGTCGGCCATCGTTTCCTGTTCGATGACTTTCAGTGCGGGCGGGACGATGCGTGGCGGCAAGGCGGGGCTCCTGAGTTTGATCTGCGATCTGTGATCACACTGGCGATGTGCGAAGTTTTGTCGATCGGGGCGGCGGAGTCAAGGCGAACGGGATCGGGGAAAACGAGGGGTGAAGCAGAAGACGGATCGGAGTCCGACAAGCCGACTTCCTTACAAAAAACTTTCAAGCCGTGCATCATGACGCCCTGATTCGGTGGATTCGAAGGTTCTCGGTGCACATGAGCCGTCGCGAGTCTTCGATGCGCTTACCCTCGAGTCGAATTCATTTCAACAACAAGGAGCCAAAGTGAAACGACCATCATTTGCCGTTGCATGGGCGGCATCTCAGCGAATCTACGACCCGGCAAATTCCGGTGAGCGCGTTGCGAAAGTGATAGGTGGATACGTCGAGAAGAACGTCAACAATCCGAATCCGACAGAGCGATGGAGCAATACTTGCGCGGTGAGGATGAGTTATATCCTGGGTGAAGCTGGCATGGTGATACCGCGAATCCCCGAGCAAACGGTATCGGGCAGAGACAATCGGCAATACTTTTTCCGTGTCAGGGATTTGATTCGTTTTCTCGAGCAACGCTGGGGGAAGGCTGAGGGCGTCAAATACCCGCCGTCGAACGGAGGGCCACTTGCGGGTCGGCAGGGCGTCCTCCTGTTCGAGGTGTCGGGGTGGAGCGATGCACAGGGCCACGCCACGCTGTTTAACGGGCGGACGTGCTACGACCATTGTTACTTCAACGAACCGGGCGCGCGGTATCGTACCGATCGCGCAAATTTTTGGAGCCTGTCATGAGGGGAGTCCGGATCGCTGCCGCGTTGGCGTGCATCGCGTTTCAACCGACGATGGTCGTGGCGAAGGACGTCGCACAAACATCGCCCGAGGCCGGCTCACGAACTTACCTCCAGAACTTCAAGGACATGGCGCTCGCGGAGTGCCTGGCTGCCGCATACAAGCAGGCGCCCGGCGCGAGCAAGGACATCGGCAGCAGCATCAGCGCGTTGCGCGACTGGACCTACTACGACATGGAACGTGCGCCGGACGTCATTCATGCGCTGGTTGCGAAGTATCTGGCTCGCGACTATCGGAATCCGGTCGTCGAATCGGAAGTCGCGGATGTGAAGTTCGACTTCCTGAAGTGCATCGACCTGTATCACGGCAAGGAACTGGACGCTGCAGCGAAGCAGCTCGTATCGCGTCCGAACCGTACCTATCGAACCGAGCATCCGCCCAAGCCGCAGTAGCGATCGAACGCCGTTGCGCGATGCAACGGCGCGCCGTATGCCGTTTCGTCGACGCTATTCAAGCGTCCGGATCGAATTGCTGATCCCGCGCGCGCAGTCGATCACCGCCGGCGCGAGCTTGCGGCGCGCGTCGTCGAACGTCCAGCGGCTCGTCGGCGCGACCACGTGCACGGCCGCGACCGGCTGCCCCTGACTGCCGAGCACGGGCGCGGCAATCGACATGTCGCCGATGAACAGTTCTTCCTGGTTGGTCGCGTAGCCTTCGCGCCGCGCGCCATCGAGCAACGCGACGAGATCGTCCAGCGCCGTGACCGTGCGCGGCGTGTGCGGCGTACGCACCATGCCGTCGAGCCGCGCGCGTGCGTCGCCGGGTGGCAACGCGCTCAGGAACGCGCGGCCGCTGCCGGTGCAGTACATCGGGATACGGCTGCCGATCGGCATGTGGATCGGCACGAACTTCGTCGACACGAAACGCGCGACGTACACCATTTCGTCCTCGTCCGGCTCGGTGAGGTTGGTGGTTTCGCCGGTCAGGTTCGTCAGCTCGGACAGGAACGGATTCGCGACGTCGATCAACGTATCGGCCGCGAGATAGTTGAAGCCGATCCGCATCACGTGCGGCGTGAGCTGATAACGCCGCGTGACCGGATGCTTGCGGATGTAGCCGAGCTTCTCGAGCGTATAGACCATCCGCTGCGCGGAGCTTTTCGTCATGCCCGCCGCGTCGGCCACTTCCGCCAGCGTCATCGTGCGCCGCTTCGCGCTGAACGCGCGCAGCACGTTGAGCCCTTTTTCCAGCGACTGGTTGAACAGCAGATCGTTTGCTTGGTCGGACGACGTTTCCATGGCGAGGGGCAAGATCGATTCGATATTGCATCATATCGTATCGAATATCGATACGCAAAAATCTATTTGCGATGTTTTTGATTCGTTTTAAGATCAAGCCATCGTCGCAGTGTCGATCAGCGACCGGCCGGCGCCCCGGATTATTCGAGAAGGAGTCACCATGGTTCCATTCATCAAGCGGTTCGGCGCACTGGCCGCCGGTTTCGTCACCTGTGTCGCACTCTCCACGGCTTCGGCGAGCGGCGTCGCCGCCGAGCCCACGCTGAAGGTCGGCGCGACGGCCACCGGCGTGCCGTTCACGTTTCTCGACGTCAAGAGCAATTCGATCCAGGGGATGATGGTCGATGCGATCACCGCGGCCGGGAAGTCGGCCGGGTTTCGCGTCGACGTGCAGCAGACCGTGTTCTCGGCGCTGATCCCGTCGCTCACCACGCAGAAGATCGACATCATCTCGGCCGCGATGCTGAAGACGCCGGCGCGCCAGCAGGTCGTCGATTTCTCCGACACCGTCTACTCGTTCGGCGAAGGCCTGATCGTGAAGGCCGACGATCCGGGCCGCTATACGTCGATGGACGATTTCAAGGACCAGGTGGTCGGCGCGCAGGTCGGCACGGCATTCGTCGATGCGCTCAACAAGAAGGGCATCTTCAAGGAAGTCCGCACCTACGACTCGATCGCCGACATCATGCGCGACGTCGCGCTCGGCCGTATCAAGGCCGGCTTCGCCGACCAGCCGATCGTCGCGTACCAGATCGAGCACGGCGTCAATCGCCAGGTGCGGCTGGTACCCGAATACCAGAGCGTCGTGAAGGGTCAGGTGTGCTTCATCGTGCGCAAGGGCGACAACGCGACGCTCGAACAGCTCAACGGTGCGATCCGCAAGATGAAGAGCGACGGCACGCTGCAGCAGATCCTGCAGAAGTGGCACATGAGCTGAGCGTCGGCGCTCGATTCCCGACCGGCAACGCCCGCGCGTCGCGGGCATCCCCAGCGGCGTGCCGTTCGGACGTCGCATAGGAGACCTCATGTTTTTCCAGAACGCGATCGATTTCCTGCCGATCCTGCTGAAGGGCGCGGTGGTCACGATCGAGATCACCGCATGCGCGTTCGTGCTCAGCTCGGTGCTCGGGCTGATCCTCGCGTTGATGAAGGTGTCGCGCAATCGTGCCGTCGCGACGGCCGGCAGCACGATCGTCAACGTGATCCGCGGGCTGCCGATCATCGTGCAGCTGTTCTACATGTACTTCGTGCTGCCCGATCTCGGCGTGCAACTGTCGGCGTTCCAGGCCGGCGTGCTCGGCCTCGGCATCGCGTATTCGGCGTATCAGGCCGAGAACTTCCGCGCCGGCATCGAGGCGATCGACCGCGGCCAGATCGAAGCCGCGCATGCGATCGGCATGCGCGGCCCGATGATCATGCGGCGCGTGGTGCTGCCGCAGGCGTTCCGCATCGCGCTGCCGCCGTACGGCAACACGCTGGTGATGCTGCTGAAGGACTCGTCGGTTGCGTCGACGATCACGGTCGCGGAAATCACGCGCGCCGGCCAGCTGATCGCATCGTCGACGTTCCAGAACATGAGTGTCTACACGCTCGTCGCGCTGCTGTATCTCGCGCTCGGCCTGCCGCTGATGTTCGCGGTGAACCGGCTCGGCAAGCGGCTCGCACTGAGGAGGGGCGCATGATCCGGATCGATTCCATCCATAAACGGTTTCAGCAGCACGCGGTGCTGAAGGGCGTGAGCCTCGACGTGCAGCAGGGTGAAGTCGTGTGCCTGATCGGGCCGTCCGGTTCCGGCAAGTCGACCGTGCTGCGCTGTATCAACGGCTTCGAGACCTACGACGAAGGGTCGATCACGATCGACGGCGTGAAGGTCGACGCGCATTCGAAGCGGATTCACGAGCTGCGGATGCGGGTCGGCATGGTGTTCCAGCGCTTCAATCTGTTTGCCCACCGCACGGCGCTCGAGAACGTGATGGAAGGGCCGGTGCACGTGCGGCGCGTGCCAGCCGCGCAGGCGCGCGAGCAGGCCCGCGCGCTGCTCGACAAGGTCGGCCTCGCGCACCGGATGAATGCGTATCCGTCCGAGCTGTCGGGCGGGCAACAGCAGCGCGTCGCGATCGCACGTGCGCTTGCGATGGAGCCGCAGGCGATCCTGTTCGACGAGCCGACGTCGGCGCTCGACCCCGAACTCGTCGGCGAAGTGCTGGGCGTGATGCGCGGGCTGGCCCGCGACGGGATGACCATGGTGGTCGTCACGCACGAAATGGCATTCGCCCGCGAGGTGGCCGATCGCGTGTGCTTCCTGCACGACGGCACGATCTGCGAAAGCGGGCCGGCACGCGCGGTGCTGACGCAGCCGAGCCATCCCCGCACGCAGGAATTCCTGCGTCGCCTGCTGGCGTCGGACGGCGCCGACCACCCGGATCGAACATGAGCGCAACGAATGCGGCACCCGGACGGCCCGACGCGCAGTGGCCGGATTCGCTGTGGGCGGCGACCGCCGCGCCGGCACCCGATACGCCCGCGCTCGACGCGTCCGTGTCGTGCGACGTGGCGATCGTCGGCGCCGGCTTCACGGGCCTGTCGACCGCACTGCATCTGGCCGAACGTGGTGTGAACGTTCGCGTGATCGATGGCGCGCAGCCGGGCTGGGGCGCATCGGGCCGCAACGGCGGGCAAGTGATTCCCGGGCTGAAATACGACCCCGACGAACTGGTCCGCCGGTTCGGCGACGATGCCGGCGAGCGGCTTGCCGGCATCGTCGGCGGCGCGGCCGATACCGTGTTCGACCTGATCGCGCGGCACGCGATCGACTGCGATGCGCGTCGCGAGGGGTGGATTCAACCCGCGCCGACCACAGCGATGCTCGACACGGTTGCACGCCGTGCGCAGCAATGGGCGGCGCGCGGCGCGCCGGTCGACGTGCTCGGCCGGGACGACGTCGCGCGACGGCTCGGTACGCCAGCGTATGCGGGCGGCTGGATCGATCGCCGTGCCGGCAGCGTGCAGCCGCTCAGCTATACGCGCGGTCTCGTGCGGGCAGCTCAGGCGAGCGGGGCGGTCGTGCACGGGTCGACCCGCGCCGTCGGGCTGACACGTGCCGACGGCCGCTGGCGGGTCGCGACGTCCGGCGGCGCGACGCTGTCGGCCGAGCGCGTCGTGATCGCGACCAACGGCTACACGGACGGGCTGTGGCCCGGCTTGCGCCAGTCGGTGATCGCCGCGAACAGTTTCATCGTCGCGACGGAGCCGCTCGCGCCGGCGCTCGGCCGCGACATCCTCGCCGGCGGCGAGGTCGCATCGGACGCGCGCCGTCTGCTGCTGTACTTTCGCCGTGACGCGGCCGGACGCCTGCTGATGGGCGGCCGCGGCCCGTTCGCCGAACCGCGCGCGCCGAGCGACTGGCGCCATCTCGAACGCGCGACGGCGCTGCTGTATCCGCAACTGAAGGGCGTCCGGTTCGAATACCGCTGGGCGGGGCGCGTCGCGATCACCGCGGATTTCCTGCCGCACGTGCATGAGCCCGCGCCGGGCGTGACGATCGCGCTCGGCTACAACGGCCGCGGCATCGCGATGGCGACGACGCTCGGCAAGCATCTGGCCGCGCATCTGTCGGGCGATGCGCAATTGCCGCTGCCGTTCCGCGTCACGCCGATCCGGCCCATTCCGTTGCACGGGCTGCAGCGCTTCTATATCGCGGCCGGGGTCGCCTGGTATCGGTTGCTCGACAGCCTGTCCTGACCTACCTGTGACGGCAGTCGCCATCCGTCATCCGATCGGGCAGAATCGGCCTGCCCAGTTTCGACCGACGGATACCGCATGACCGAACCGAACGACCCGAACGACCCGAACGAATCGCCCGGCCGCCGCGCTTACGCGAGCTTCGCGCAACGCTATGCGGACCTGGCGCCGACGAAGGCGCACAACGCGCTCTACGAGCGGCCGGCATCCATGGCGCTGCTCGGCGACGTCGCGGGCCTGACGGTGCTCGACGCCGGCTGCGGGCCCGGCATCTGCAGTGCGCATCTCGCCGGTCACGGCGCGACCGTGCATGCGTTCGACGTGACGCCGGAGATGGTTGCGCTCGCAAGGACGCGTTGCGCGGGCCTGCCGGTCGACGTCAGGGAAGGCGACCTGGAGGCGCCGCTCGCGTGGCTGCCCGACGCGTCGGTCGACAAGGTGCTGTGCTCGCTCGCGCTCGACTACGTGCGCGATCTCGCGCCGACGCTGCGCGAATTCCGGCGCGTCGCGCGGCCGGGCGGAACGCTCGTGTTCTCGATGGCGCATCCGATGCGCGACTGGATGGACGAACGCACGCGCGGCGACGGTACGTATTTCGACACGTCCCGCTTCGGTTTCCACTGGTCGGGGTTCGGCGAGCCGAAGCCGTACGTCGAAGCGTGGCGGCGGCCGCTCGCCGACATCCTGAACGCGGTCGCCGACGGCGGCTGGCGGCTCGAGCGCTTCGTCGAACCGACGCCGCTGCCGGAGATGAAAGCCGTATCCGAACGGCTCCACGCGGAGCTGTCGCTGGCACCGGCCTTCCTGTGCATCCGCGCGCGCTGCTGACCCGGCGCGGCGCCCGGCCGGCGCTCAGTGCTGCGCCGGGGCGTCCGTCAGCGTGCCGAGGAACGCTTCGATATCCTTGATGTCCTGCGCCGTCATCGCGGGTTTGTCGCCCGGCTTGCGATCGAACGGCGCATCGGTCACGTCGACGTTCGCGCGATATTTCGGCGGAATGTCGTCGTATTCGTCGACCTTGCCGTCCGCGCCGCGCGAATAGAACTTCTGCGGCGAGATGCTGCGCTCGTTGTAGAACGCCATCACCTGGTCGAGCGTGTGGAATACGCCGTTGTGGAAGAACACGTGGCGTGTCGCCGAATTACGCAGCGTCGGCGTCAGGAACATCCCGCAATACTGTGTCTGGTCCTTCAGGTCGTCGCGGAACGGCCCGCACACGCCGAGATCGTAGAACGCCGGGTTGCGGTTCTGCGCGAGCGCCCGGTTGCGCGGCGCGCCGAGCGCCTCGTACTGGTAATCGGTAAACATCGGCGGCAGCCCGTCCTTGCCGGGCTTCGACAGGTGGCAGCCCGCGCAATTCGCCTTGTCCGGATCGTTGAACAGGCGCAGCCCGCGCAGTTCGGCCTGCGTGAGGCGCGCGCGGCCTTCGAGCCAGCGGTCGTACTTGCTGTCGTACGGATGGAACGACGGATCCTCGACCTGATAGCGCGCGATCGCGAACATCGCTTCCGACACCGCGAGCTGCGGCGTGGAGAACACGCGCGCGCCGAACAGCTGCTCGAATTGCGCGCGATGCGACGACTGCGCGAGCTTGCGTGCGACGTCGTCGACGCTCGCATTCGCCATCTCGACCGGATTCAGCAGCGGGCCGAACGCCTGTTGCTGCAGCGTATCGGCGCGGCCGTCCCAGAACATCCCGCCTTGCGGCACGAGCTGCGGCGCGGCCGACGTACCGGCCACCTTCTGCGCCTTGACGACGCCGGCCGCCGCCGTGGCCTGCTGCGCGACGCTCGGCGCGGCGTCGTTTTCACCGGCGTCGGGGCCGATGCTGAAATTCGGCTGGCGGTACAGGTACATCAGCGACGGCGGCGGACGATAGCCCTGCTGCGTCATCGCGAGGCCGCCCGGTTGCACGTCGAGCGCATTCGGTGGGCCATACGCATGATCGGGACTATGGCACGACGCGCACGACTGCTTGCCCGATGCGGACAGCGACGGATCGTGGAACAGCGCGCGCCCGAGCTGCGCGACCGCCGACAGCGGCTGCGCGGCGGGCCGCTGCAACACGACCGGATGCGGATTCGCGCCGGTCCAGTCGGCGACCATGGTGCCGATCGCCGCCGGCACCTGGGCGGGAAACGCGATCGCGAACGCGCCATAGCCGATCACGGCCGCGCCGAGCACGCATGCGGCACGGCGCAGCAGGCGGGAAGGGGCGCGCGGCGCGGGCGTGCCGGCGGCGTCGGGGGACGGAAAGGCGGGGCGAGCTGTCATGCTGTCGGTCGAAAATCGGGCGTCGCACGAAGCGACGCGTTAAATGGAAACGGCCGGCGCGTGATGCGCCGGCCATGCGGTCATGCCGTGACGGTCAGATCGCCGGGGCCGCGCTCAACGCGGTGCCGAGCGTCGGGTCGAGATACAGCGGCGTCGTGTTCGGCTTCGACGTGAAGTCGAACAGGTTGCGCAGGTCGCCCGCCGTCGCATCGAACGAGCCGCCGCCGATCCGCTGGCCGCCGAGCCAGTTGTCCTCGATGAAGCGCACGACGGACGACTGGTCGAGCATCGTGTGATCGACGTAGTTCTGCTTCGCATACGGCGAGATCACGACGAGCGGAATACGCACGCCCGGGCCGCAGCGGCCGTTCACGGTCGCGCCGTTCACGCCGGTGGTGCCACCCGTGCCGCACTTGCCGGCGCCGTTGAGCTGGTCGACCGGGTCCGACGATGCGTGCGTCGGCGCCGTGTACACGTGGTCGTACCAGCCGTCCGAGTCGTCATAGGTGACGATCACGGCCGTGTTCTGCCAGTCCGGCTGCTGCTGCAGGAAGTTGACGACCTTCGTCACGAACGCCTGCTCGTCGAGCGGATCCGAATAGCCCGCATGCCCGTCCTGGGCGGCCGGCGCCTTCAGGTAGCTGACCGACGGGAAGTTGCCGGCCTTCACGGCGGCGAAGAAGTCGTCGGTGTCGTACTGGTGGTTCGCCGGTTCGGCCGTCTTGCCGTCGGTCTGGACGCTCGAGCCGATCGCCGCGATCGAGCTCGGGCGCGTGTGTTGCGGGTTCGCGGTCGACGCGTAGTACTGGAACCAGTTGTGGTGCGGGATGTAGTCGGCCGTCGCGGCGTTCACGGCGGTAGCGACCGTGCTGCGCGCGCAGCCCGTCGTGCCGTTGCCGTTCGTCGTCGACAGGTTGAAGCCGCCCATGAAGCCGCCCCACGTGATCTTCGCGGCATTCAGCAGGTCGCCGATGTTCTTGCCGGTCATCATCGCCTGGTCGGTCGTGCTCGAACACACGTCGAAGCCCGGATCGACGTCGTTGATCATCGTGAGGCCGCCCTGGCCGTCATTGATGTAGTACGAGCTGGCGGCGAGCGTCGACGGCTGCTTCGACGTCTTGACGATCTGCATCCCGTTGGTCTGCCCCGCGACGACGTTCAGCGCACCCGGCGTCGACGGCCCGTAGCCCGTCGTGAACGTGTTGTCGCTCATCGCGAAGCGCTGCGCGTAGTTCCACAGCGCGGTCACCGTGTTGCCGTCGAAGTAGCCCATCACCTGGCCCTTCGCGCCGAACGCGCCGGCGCCGCCGGACGAGCCCTTGCCCGTGTACTTCGGGAACAGGTCGGCGAGACCGTTGTCCTCGGCCTGCTGTTCGGCCGTGTACGCGTGGTTCTGGTCGGCGGTCGCGGCCTGCGTGCGGTCGAGGCGGAACGGGTTCGCCGCGTCGGTGCCGTTGGCCGTGTTCGTGAAGTTCGGGTTCGCGGTGAGCAGCGTGCCCGTCAGGCCGTTCGGCGTCGGCGTGCCGGATTTGGCGGTGAACGCTGGTTCGCCCGACGGGTTCGTCGCGTTCGGGTAGGTGCCGAAGTAGTGGTCGAACGAGATGTTTTCGCCGTAGATCACGACGACGTGCTTGATCGGCGTGGCGGTCTGCAGCGCATCCTGCGACGAGACGACGGGCGCCGGCGTGGAATCGTCGCTGCCGCCGCAGGCGAACAGCGCAAGCGTGGCGCCGGCGCAGGCGGTGACAAGCAAGGCTTGACGGAACATCGGAAAACTCCAGGGTAAGGCCTTCGATGGTGGAGAACGGCTCCGTCGCCGTGTCGGTTCGGCGCGGAGCTCGTGAGGGAGCACGCGCATTGGAACAGCCGCGTATGAAGATATGGGGACGGAGTGTTTTCGCGACGGTTGCGCTCCGGTATCGGTTTCATTACGGCGCGGCGCGATGCGAAAGAGAACGGAAAGGGGCGGACCGCTGGCAACCTCCGCGTCACATGTCGCGGCGTGCGGGTCGCTTGCGGCGCAAGCGATGCCGGGCGGGCGGCAGGGAGCACCCGGCCCGATCTTTTACGGGGCGTCGTGCGTCGCTTTTTTGACAATTCGGTGACGCATTCATACGATGAACGCCCGCCGCGCACCGCGCGGCTTCCGACCGTCAGGGAGTATTGAGCGTGCCGATCCCCGTTCTGTTTGCCGTTCTGTGCGCGGCGTTCCTGCACGCGTCATGGAATGCGCTGGTGCGCAGCAGCGGCGACCGGCTGCGCTCGGCCACGGTGCTGCAGATCGCGATCGGGCTGTTCGCGCTGCTGTTCCTGCCGGCTGCCGCGCCGATCACGCCATCGAGCTGGCTCTGCGTCGTCGCGTCTGCCGTGCTCCACGTCGTCTATACGCTGCTGCTCGTCCGCGCGTACGAGCACGGCGACCTGAGCGTCGCGTACCCGGTCGCGCGCGGCACCGCGCCGCTGCTCGTCACGCTCGGCGCGGCCGCGTTCGCGGGCGAGCGCCTGAACGTCGGCGCGCAATGCGGGCTCGTGCTGATCTGCGCGGGCATCATGGCGATCGGGCTAGAGCGCGGGCGCGGCGCGAAACACCGGATGACGCAGGTACTGCCGACCGCGTTCGCGACCGGCGTGTCGATCGCGGCCTATAGCGTGGTGGACGGGATCGGTGTGCGCGAGAGCGGCAGCACGGTCGGCTATACCGCATGGATGTTCGTGCTGACCGGCGCGCTGATGGCCGTGTACTACCGGTTGCGGGCGGGGCCGTTGCGGCTCACGCAGGAGGTCGGCGAGACGGTGAAGGCCGCCTGCGGCGGGGTGCTCGCTGCACTCGCGTACGGCATCGTGATCTGGGCGATGGACCGCGCGCCGATGGGCCCGGTGTCGGCGCTGAGGGAGACGAGCGTGGTGTTCGCGGCGTTGATCGCGCGTGTGTATCTCGGCGAGCGGCTGACGCCGCGCCGGGCGGCCGGGTGCGCGGTGATCGCGGCGGGCGCGTTGTTGATCAGTGCGTTCGAGGCGGTGCGGTAAACGCATCAGCCCGGCGCGCCAGGTGGATCAGCTTTCCACCGGCATCGCACTCGTACACTTGATCTCGTCGAGGCACACGCTCGAATGCACGCCGCTCACGCCGGGAATGCGCATCAGCGTTTCGAGCAGGAACGTCGACAACCCCTTCAGATCGTGCGCGACGACTTTCAGCACGTAATCGATATCGCCCGTCACCGAGAAGCATTCCTGGATCTGCGCGAGATCCGACACGAGTTTCTGGAACTTCGACAAATCGCGGATATGCCCGCGCTCCATCGTCACGTGCACGAACGCGGTGACGCCGAAGCCGAGCGTATCGGGGCACAGCCGCGTTTCGTAACGGCGGATCGCACCGATCTCCTCCAGCCGCCGGTGGCGCCGCAGCGTCTGCGCGGGCGACAGGCCGACGGCCTTCGCCAGGTCGAGGTTCGACGCGCGGCCGTTCTCCTGCAACACCGACAGCAAGTGGCGATCGATGCGATCGAGAACCGGTTCAGGCATTTTTGTTTCCTCATCTGTCTCCTGGATGCAATCTTATCTCATAATGTAGGGTTTGCATGAGCGGGTTACGCAACCCGATTTCGCCGTCGCGACGCTAAACTGACGCCGGATTTTCGTGTGCGGCCGCAGCAATGCGGCGGGGGCGGACGAGTCGGCGGCCAATCAGGCCGGCACGCCGACGCGAATCGGTGCCGCCACCACGCGAAGATTGCAGTCCCCAACCCGGCGCCCCCACGAACGGCCGCCGGCACAGTAAAAACAGCGCCCGGCACACCGAGGCGCGCCGCACCCCGCCGCAGGCGGAGGCGGACAGAGTGGAGAAGACATGGTTTCTGGAAACGAGAGCGACGGCCTGAAGCGCGGGCTGAAGAACCGGCACATCCAGTTGATTGCGCTCGGCGGCGCGCTCGGCACGGGGCTGTTCCTCGGCATCGCGCAGACGATCAAGATGGCCGGCCCGTCCGTGCTGCTCGGCTATGCGGTGGCCGGCATCGTTGCGTTCTTCATCATGCGCCAGCTCGGCGAGATGGTCGTCGACGAGCCCGTCGCCGGCTCGTTCAGCTACTTCGCCGACAAATACGTCGGCCACTTCACCGGTTTCCTGTCCGGCTGGAACTACTGGGTGCTGTACATCCTCGTCAGCATGGCCGAACTGTCGGCCGTCGGGATCTACGTGCAGTACTGGTGGCCGGGCGTGCCGACCTGGGTGTCGGCGCTCGTGTTCTTCGTCGCGATCAACCTGCTGAACCTGGCGAGCGTGAAATCGTACGGCGAGACGGAATTCTGGTTCTCGATCATCAAGGTCGCCGCGATCGTCGGGATGATCGGCTTCGGCGGCTGGCTGCTCGCAAGTGGCCATGCAGGGCCTGAAGCGAGCATCGCGAACCTGTGGCAGCACGGCGGTTTCTTCCCGAACGGCGTGTCGGGGCTCGTGATGTCGATGGCCGCGATCATGTTCTCGTTCGGCGGGCTGGAGCTGATCGGCATCACCGCGGCCGAGGCCGACGATCCGAAGCGCAGCATTCCGCGTGCGACCAACCAGGTCATCTACCGCATCCTGATTTTCTACATCGGCGCGCTGGCCGTGCTGCTGTCGCTGTATCCGTGGGAGAAGGTCGTCACCGGCGGCAGCCCGTTCGTGCTGATCTTCCACGCGCTGAGCAGCAACCTGGTCGCGAACGTGCTGAACGTCGTCGTGCTGACGGCCGCGCTGTCGGTCTACAACAGCGGCGTGTACAGCAACAGCCGGATGCTGTTCGGCCTCGCGCAGCAGGGCAACGCGCCGAAGGTGCTGTGCTCGGTGAACAAGCGCGGCATCCCGCTTGCCGCGCTCGGCGCGTCGGCGCTCGCGACCGGCGTGTGCGTGCTGGTCAACTACTTCATGCCGGGCAAGGCGTTCGAGGTGCTGATGGGCCTCGTCGTGTCGGCACTGATCATCAACTGGGCGATGATCACCCTGATCCACCTGAAGTTCCGCCAGGCCAAGCGTGCTGCCGGGGAGGAGACTTCCTTCCGCAGTCTGGGCTATCCTTTCACGAATTACCTGTGCCTGGCATTCATGGCCGGCATTCTCGTCGTGATGTACCTGACGCCGGATCTCCGCCTGTCGGTGTACCTGATCCCGGTATGGCTCGCGGTGCTCGCGATCGGGTATCGCTTCCGTCAGAAGAATGCCGGCTTTGCGGTGCACGACGGCGCGTCCGCACGCTGACGCAGGCCACGACCGACCCTTCTTCCAAACGAGACCGACTCAAGCCATGTTCGAACACATCGACGCGTATCCGGGCGACCCGATCCTGACGCTCAACGAGAACTTCCAGAAAGATCCGCGCGACCAGAAGGTCAACCTGAGCATCGGGATCTATTTCGACGCCGAGGGCCGGATTCCGGTGATGGGCGCCGTGCGCGAAGCCGAAACCACGCTGCAGCGCGACAGCGGCCCGAAGCCGTACCTGCCGATGGTCGGCCTGGCCGCCTATCGCGACGCCGTGCAAGCGCTGGTGTTCGGCGCCGATCACCCGGCCCGCGCGGCCGGCCGCATCGCGACGCTGCAGACGCTCGGCGGCTCGGGCGCGCTGAAGGTCGGCGCCGATTTCCTGAAGCGCTATTTCCCGGATGCGCAGGTGTGGCTGAGCGATCCGAGCTGGGAAAACCATCGCTTCATCTTCGAGCGCGCCGGCTTCACGGTGAACACGTATCCGTACTACGACGAGGCGACGGGCGGCCTGAAGTTCGACGCGATGCTCGCGGCGATCGACGCGCTGCCGGCGCGCAGCATCGTGCTGCTGCACGCGTGCTGCCATAACCCGACCGGCGTCGATCTCGACGAAGGCCAGTGGGAGAAGCTGATCGACGTGATCGAGGCGCGCGGGCTGCTGCCGTTCGTCGACATGGCGTACCAGGGCTTCGGCGCGGGCCTCGACGCGGACGCGTTCGCGGTGCGCGAGCTGGCCCGCCGCGGCGTGCCGACGCTCGTCGCGAACTCGTTCTCGAAGAACTTCTCGCTGTACGGCGAGCGCGTGGGCGGCCTGAGCGTCGTCTGCGAAAACGCGGCCGCGGCCGATCGCGTGCTCGGCCAGCTGGCCGGCGCGGTGCGCTCGAACTACAGCAACCCGCAGACCTACGGCGCGAAGGTCGTCGCAACCGTGCTCGGCACGCCGGCGCTGCGCAAGCAGTGGGAAGAGGAACTGTCGGCGATGTGCCGCCGCATCGCGCGGATGCGCCAGTCGATCCACGACGGCCTGCGCGACCACGTGAGCGGCGAAGCGCTCACGCGCTACGTGAAGCAGCGCGGGATGTTCACGTACACGGGCCTGACCGAATCGCAGGTCGACGCGCTGCGCGAGGTGCACGGCGTGTACATCCTGCGTTCGGGCCGGATGTGCGTGGCGGGCCTGAACGACTCGAACGTCGGCATCGTCGCGGACGCGATCGGCAAGGTGCTGAAGAGCGGCGTCTGAACGCGGCGCGCCCAGGCGCGCAACGGTTGAGAACCGGCTGTTTCCCGTCGCGGGAACAGCCGGTTTTTTGTTGGGCGGCCGTCATGTGGGCTGCCCGGCTGACGCCGGGGCGGGCGCGGCGGTACGATCACGGGATCGCATGCAACGCAGACGAATAAAGGAGCGACATGGGCATCCGGATCATCCAGCTTGGCACGCCGCGCGCGGCCGGCGAAGGCCTGCGGATCGGCACGGTGCGGCGGCCGCCGCGCGGCGTACCGAAGGCGGAATTCGCGTCGCGCAACTACTATGATGTATGGTTGCCGACGCTGTCGCCGAGCCCCGAACTCGTCGCACAGGCGCAGGCCGCCGAAACCGACGCGGAATGGAAGGCGTTCAAGCGCCACTTCCGCGCGGAGATGGCGCATGGCGATCCGGCGAAGGTGCTGGACCTGCTGGCTGCGCTGTCGGCGACCACCGCGCTGTCGATCGGCTGCTACTGCGACGACGAACGCCATTGCCACCGCAGCGTGCTGCGTGAACTGCTCGCGGAGCGCGGCGCGGCGATCGAGCCCGACGCGAGCTGAAGCGGCGTCGCGCGGCCGCACCGTGATCGTGCGGTGCGGCGAACCGGTTGACGTGGGTCAAGCGCGCGGCCGCGCGCGCCACTATGCTCTCGTCATGGAGCCATCACGACGATGACAGGCCGACAGATGCACATTGTTTTCCCGTCCGAACCGCCGGAATACTGCGCGCGCGACCTGGTCGTCGCGTTTTCGGCGCTGGTCGACGGCCATTGCGTCCAGTGCGCGGTCACGGCCGAGGCGCTGGAAGATCATTTCGGCGCGCGGTCGCTGCTCGAGCGCGATCTGCTGAGCGCATTCGACGCGCACCGGTCGGCCATCGAGGCGATGGCACGGCGCATGCTCGAGGAAATCGGCGGCCGGCCGGTGCTGCTGCACAGCGGGCACTTCCGGCTCGGCGACTGATACCGCAGGAGGGCGCATGACACTGCAGGGCAACATTCACGAACGGGACTGGTCGGTCGAAGTGGAGACGCGCCCGTGCGAATCGGGCGAGTTCCGCTGCCGCGTGTCGGTCGAGCACGGCGCCGGCGCCGCGCGGTTTCATCATACGTTCGAGCACAGCCACGCGTATCCGACGGAGCGCGAGGCGATGATCGAAGGGCTGCGGGCCGGCATGACGTGGATCGAGATGAAGGCGTCGCAGACCTTCAACGTATGAACGGTCCCGCGCCAGCCGGGCGCGGGCAGACCATCGGCCGGCAGCGACCGGGCAAGGCGCGCTGCGCCACGGAAAAACACGTGCCGCCTCATCATGGAGCGGCCGGCACAGGCAAGGCGGTCGACGAGCGGGCGGCCCCGTCAGGAGACACGACATGGGCGTGGGCATGCAGATCGCCTGCCTCGGATTCACGGGTTCGGCAACGGTCGAGGCCGAAGCCGGCGCGCAACTGGTGCGGCTCGAGCGGTTTCGCGCGTTGCTCGACGGCTGCCATCTCGCGATCGAAGCGCGCACGCTGGCCGATGGCGCGCGCCTCTACGACGTGCGGCTCGACCTGTCGATGCGCGGCGCGGCGCTCAGGTCGCTGCCGCCATGCGTCGGCGCCGACGTGGACGACGCGCTGCGCCGCGCGTTCGCGCAGGCGGAACAGGCGCTGATCGCGTGGCAGTCGGGCGCCGCAGCGGTGGCGCTGCGCGACGCGGCGACCGGCGACGCGCTGCATTGATGCAGCGGCGGCCATCCGCCGCCGCGTGCCGGATTCAGACCCGCGCGAGCGCTTGCGCGTCGATGATGCGCACGCGCTTGCCGCGCGTTTCGACGAGCGCGTCGCGATGGAACCGCGAGAACATCCGGCTGACGGTTTCGAGCTTCATCCCGAGATAGCAGCCGATTTCCTCGCGCGTCATCCGCAGGTTGAATTCGGTCGCCGAATAGCCGCGCGCCTCGAACCGCGACGACAGGTTCAGCAGAAAATGCGCGACGCGCTGCTCGGCCGACATCGTGCCGAGCAACAGCATCTGGCTCGATTCGCGGACGATCTCGCTGCTCAGCATCTGGTAGAGAAAGTGCTGCATCGGCTTCATCTCGCGGCACGCGGCTTCGAGCGCGCCGAACGGGATGATGCACACCACGCTGTCCTCCAGCGCGATCGCGTCGCAGCAGTGCTGGCCGCCGCCGATGCCGTCCATGCCGAGCGTTTCGCCGGCGATCTGGAAGCCCGTCACGTGCTCGCGGCCGTCGCGATGCATCATCACCGTCTTGAACGAACCCGCGCGCACCGCGTAGATGCTCTGGAACGGATCGTCGGTGCGGAACAGCGCGTCGCCCTGGCGCACTTGTCGCGTCGTGCAGATGATCGCGTCGAGGCGGCCGTATTCGGCTGGGGTCAGGTGCGGCGGCAGGCACATCGAACGCATCGCGCAGGCCGAGCAGCGTGCGGCCGGATGCTTGGCGGCGTCGGCGCGCGCGACCGGGCGCAGGGCAATCGTTGGCCGGGGTACGACGGACACGTCGGCGGCGAAGGCGGTGGCGGTGGACATGAGGCGCTCCGGCTCGTCAGGGGCGGTGGCGGTGCGCGCGAGCGTGCACCAGGGATTCGATGACACGGCATGCGGCGTCGAATTCGACGGTCTTGTCGAAGAAGTAGTCGGCTCCCGCCGTCGCGCATGCCTCTCTGAATGCCGGCGCCGAGTGGTTCGTCAGCACGATCGTGACGATGCGCGGCGCGGCCTTCGACAGCATCCCGATCAGGTCGAGACCGCTGCCGTCCGCGAGCCGCACGTCGACGATCACCACGTCCGCGCGACTGCTGCGGATATGCGTCCACGCGTCCTGGCCGTCTTCCGCTTCGCCCACCACGGCAACGCCGCGGATCGCGCCGACGAGCAGCGCGATCCGCTGGCGGACGGCAACCGCGTGATCGACGAGGAACACCCTGAGTGCGGCGGGTGACAGGCTGGCATTCATGCCGGCAGTATCGTGTTGCGCCGCCGAAATTGAAATCGGCCGAATTGGAACTTCGTGTAGGCCGCTTCGACGCGGTGTAGGGTGTTTCCTACACCGCGTACGGGAAATCGCCGCGGGCGATCCCGACAGGTGCGATGCCGCGGGGAGCGGCCGAACGGTCGCGCGGCCGGCTCAGCCGGCCTGGCGCGCGGCCAGCGCGTCGCGCGCGGTGCGGCACGCCGCCAGGTCCCATGCGGCGCAGCCGACGCTCTTGAACAGCAGCGGGCCGCCGCGGGCGAAGGTGCCGTTCAGCACGTCGGCGAGCGACGCGACGTGCTGCCAGTCCACCTGCGCGACGATCAGGTCGCCGGCTTCGTGGCGCGCGCCGGCCGGATCGTCGACCACGAGCCGGCTGCCCCGCACCGTGCTGGCGTCGATCTCGGCGGCATCCGCAGTGAACGCGCCGACGCCGACCACGAGCCGGCCTTCGCGCGCGGCTTCGCGATAGACGGGCGTGCGGCTCGTCGTCAGCGTGACGACCACGTCGATCGCGTCGGGAATCGCGTCGCCGTCGAGCGGCGCGAGCCGCGTCGCATGCGCGCGGTGGGCGGCGCAGAAGGCTGCCGCGCTGTCCGCGCTCGTGCCGCGCACGTGAAGGCGCGCGTCCGGAAAGATCGCCGCGAGCGCTTCCGCGTGATTGGCCGCCTGCTTGCCGGTGCCGATCAGCAGGATGTCGCGCGGCGCGGCGCCATGCAGCGCCTGGATGCCGAGCGCGGTGATCGCCGCCGTGCGGCGGCCGGTGACCGTCGGGCCGTCGAGCGCGAAGCGCATTTCTCCGGTGGTGGCGTCGTACGCGGTGACCTGGCCGAGAATCGTCGGCAACCCGCGCGCGCCGTTGCCGGGGCACACGTTGACGAGCTTGTGGCTCGCCAGGTCGTGCGCGCTCGACGGCATCGACAGCATCACGCCGCCGCCTTGCAGCGGCACGACCAGGCGCTCGGGGCTGACGATGTCGCCCGCCGCATACTCGACGACCGCTTGCCTGAGCGTGGCGAGCAGCGCCGGATAGTCGAGCAGCGCGGCCGTGTCGGCCGCATCGAAAACGGGAATCGGGGAAAAGGCGGGCATCGTGTACGTCGCAGCGTCGGTGAGCGTGGACGGCGGACGCATGCCGCGCCCGCCACAGGTCTGCCGGATACCGTGACACCGGGCAGTGTGGATCGAATCTATACCACTTGCTGGCGCACGTGCAACCCAGAAAATAAAGCGCTTCGCGGATTTTGGTTCTAATATCTGGCCAGAAGGCTCGCCGCTGCCGCGCTGCCCGCGCCGCTCCGGTATAGTGCGAACCCATTTCCCGATCCACGCCCGCGAACGGGCAGGAGCCATCCGATGATGTCCGCGCGTCCCGACACACTCGAAGGCGGTTTCAGGCCGCTGCAGATCTACGAGCAGGTAGCCGAAAAGATCCGCGACGAAATCCGCGCGGGGCGCTATGCGGCCGAGTCGCGGCTGCCGTCCGAGCGCGAACTCGCGGCACTGTTCCAGGTCGGCCGGCCGGCCGTGCGCGAGGCGCTCGGCGCGCTGCAGAACGAAGGGCTCGTGTTCACGAAGCGCAATTCGGGCACCTACGTCGTCGCGGCCCCGCTCGAGGTGCTGGCGCGGCGCGGCGACGCGCACGCGGCGTCGGAGGCCGACTTCAGCCCGACGTCGACGCTCGACGTGCGGCTGATCCTGGAGCCCGCGATCGCGCGCCTCGCGGCCGCCCATGGCCGCGCCGACCCCGGCGCCGAACGCTATCTCGCGCAGATGGAGACCATCACCGACGTCGACGATCCGCACCAGCGCGCGCTGTGGAACGAGAGCGACCGGCTGTTCCACCGGCAGCTCGCGCTGATGACCGGCGACGCGCTGATCGTGAAGATCGCGGACGAAGTCGCGAAGACGATGGACCAGCCGCTGTGGAAGCGGCTGAAGGACGACGGCATCTACGACGCGGGCCGGATCAGGCTCTACGTGTCCGAGCACCGGCTGATCTACGAGGCGATCGTCTCCGGGGATGCCGATGCCGCTGCGTTCTATGTCGAACAGCACATCCGCCGCGTGCGGCGCGACATTGCGCCGAAATGACACGCCTGCGGATGCAATCGTTCTGGTACTCAATATGACCAAAATCCCGATCATTATTTTGAAATTGCTTGCGATGTGACCACGCGTGTCCTACATTGGTTTCACACAAAACCAATCAGGAGACATCATGCGACACCTCGTGACCGCGCTCTCGGTGGCTATTGCCGCCGGCGCGCTGACTTCCGCGCACGCGCAGGAAGTCGTGATGATCGGCCATTCGGCGCCCCTCACGGGCCCGCAGGCCGCCAACGGCAAGGACAACGAAAACGGCGCGCGGCTCGCGGTCGAGGAGCTCAACAAGGCCGGCATCAAGGTCGTCGGCAAGACCGTCACCTTCAAACTGGTTTCCGAAGACGACCAGGCCGACCCGAAGGCCGGCGTGCAGGTCGCGCAGAACCTCGTCGACAAGGGCGTCGTTGCCGTGCTCGGGCCGTACAACTCGGGCGTCGCGATCCCCGCGTCGCGCGTGTATTCGACCGCCGGCGTGCCGATCCTGCCGGTCGCGTCGAACCCGGCACTGACGAAACAGGGCTTCAAGAACATCTTCCGGATCGGTGCGAGCGACGAGCAGCTCGGCGGCACGATGGCCACGTTCGCCGCGAAGACGCTGAACGCGAAAACCGCCGCCGTGATCGACGATCGCACCGCGTATGGGCAGGGCGTCGCCGAGCAGTTCATGAACGTCGCGAAGGCGAACGGCATCAAGATCGTCGACCAGGAATACACGAACTCGTCGGCCACCGATTTCCTCGGCATTCTCACCAAGATCAAGGCCGCCAATCCCGACGTGATCTTCCTCGGCGGCTATGCGGCGCAGGGCGCGCCGATGGCCAAGCAGATGAAGCAACGGGGTTTGCGCGCGAAGTTGCTCGGCGGCGACGGCATCTGCTCGGCCGACATGGGCAAGGTCGCGGGCGACGCGGCGTCGATCGTCTACTGCGCGCAGGGCGGGGTCGCGCTCGAGAAGACGGCGGCCGGCCGCGAATTCCTGAAGAAGTACCACGACGCCTATCACACCGATACGCAGGTCTACGGCGTCAATTACTACGACGGGATGAAGCTGCTCGCCGACGCGATGGTCAAGGCCGGCACGACCACCGACAAGGCGAAGCTGAGCGCGCAGCTCGCGAAGTCGAACTACGCGGGCGTCGCGGGCACCTATTCGTTCGACGCGAACGGCGACCTGAAAGGCGCGCCGACCACCGTCTATGTGATCCGCAACGGGCTGCCGGAACCGTACGCGAAGTAATTGCCCCACGGCCCACACGGCCCGTCACCGGACGGCGGCCCGGCCGCCGTCCTTCGTTTCAACGCATCCGATCGACCATGAAAATTTCCCGATCCCTGTCCACCGTCGAAGTGCACACCGGCGGCGAGGCGTTCCGCATCGTCACGAGCGGGCTGCCGCGCCTGCCCGGCGACACGATCGTCCAGCGTCGTGCGTGGCTCAAGGCGCACGCCGACGAGATCCGCCGCGCGCTGATGTTCGAACCGCGCGGCCACGCCGACATGTACGGCGGCTATCTGACCGAGCCGGTCTCGCCGAATGCCGATTTCGGCGTGATCTTCGTGCACAACGAAGGCTACAGCGACCATTGCGGCCACGGCGTGATCGCGTTGTCGACCGCGGCCGTCGAACTCGGCTGGGTGCAGCGCACCGTGCCGGAAACGCGGGTCGGCATCGACGCGCCGTGCGGCTTCATCGAGGCGTTCGTCCAGTGGGACGGCGAGCACGCGGGGCCGGTGCGTTTCGTCAACGTGCCGTCGTTCATCTGGCGGCGGGACGTGTCGGTCGACACGCCGTCGTTCGGTACCGTGACCGGCGACATCGCGTATGGCGGCGCGTTCTATTTCTATGTCGACGGCGCGCCGTTCGACCTGCCGGTGCGCGAATCCGCGGTCGAGAAGCTGATCCGCTTCGGCGCGGAAGTGAAGGCGGCCGCGAACGCGACCTATCCGGTCGTCCATCCGGAGATCCCGGAAATCAACCATATCTACGGCACGATCATCGCGAACGCGCCGCGCCATGCGGGCTCGACGCAGGCGAACTGCTGCGTGTTCGCGGATCGCGAAGTCGACCGCTCGCCGACCGGCTCCGGCACCGGCGGGCGCGTCGCGCAGCTCTACCAGCGCGGGCTGCTCGCGGCCGGCGACACGCTCGTCAACGAATCGATCGTCGGCACGGTCTTCAAGGGGCGCGTGCTGCGCGAAACGACGGTCGGCGACTTTCCGGCCGTGATCCCGGAAGTGGAAGGCAGTGCGCATATCTGCGGGTTCGCGAACTGGATCGTCGACGAACGCGATCCGCTCACGTACGGATTTCTCGTGCGCTGAGCCGCGGCGCCAGTCGCGCTGCTGTCGCGTCCCCGTCGCGCGGCGTTCAGGTTGTCGTACCAGGTTTGGCGCGTCGTTCCGGTTGCCGGGCACGCGCCTTTTTTGCGTGAGCGCCGTCGCGACACCGCACCGCGCATGCCGACGCGGGGCCCCGGCGGGCCGGCCGGCCGCGCGAGTTTGGTACGATGCAGCCTTTTCAGCCGAGCCCCACCCGCGTGAATCGCCGAAACGTGTCGTCAGTGCGTGCCTTGTGTGCCAGATGGGTCACGCGCGCCCAATCCGCCGCGGCGGCCGCCGTCGCGCGGGCCAAGCCTCTCGCCGCCACCGCGTGGCACCATGTCCGCCACCCGACACGCCGTGGCGTGCTGCTCACGGCCGCCGCCGTGCCGGCGCTGTTCGCGGCATACGTGGTCGTGCTCATCCCGTTCACGCCGGGGATCGGCGACATCCGCAAGGCGCGCGTCGACCAGCCCGCGCAGGTGCTGTCGGCCGATGGCAAGCTGCTGGCCGAATTCAAGCCGTCGAACCGGGAATGGGTGCCGCTCAAGCAGATTTCGCCGCGCATGGTCGACGCGCTGATCGCCACCGAGGATCACCGCTTCTACGAACACCACGGCCTCGACTGGAAACGCACGGCGTCGGCCGCGCTGCATACGTTCTCGGGCAGCCGCCAGGGCGGCTCGACGATCACGCAGCAGCTCGCGCGCAACCTGTATCCGGACGAGATCGGCCGCGCGCCGACGCTCACGCGCAAGGTGAAGGAGGCGATCACCGCGCTGAAGATCGAGGCCGTCTACAGCAAGGACCAGATCCTCGAGACCTATCTGAACACGGTGCCGTTCCTGTACAACGCGTACGGCGTCGAGATGGCCGCGCGCACCTATTTCGACAAGTCGGCCGACGAACTCGACGTGCTCGACAGCGCGACGCTCGTCGGGATGCTGAAGGGCAACAGCTACTACAACCCGGTGCTGAACCCCGAACGCGCGCTGCAGCGGCGCAACACGGTGCTCGGCCAGATGGTGAAGTACGGCAAGCTGTCGCCGGCGCAGTTCGCGCAGTTGCAGCGCCGGCCGCTGCGCATCGACTTCGAGCGTCAGAAGGAGCCGCCCGGGCCGGCGCCGCATTTCGCGCAGCAGTTGCGCAAATGGCTGATCGCGTGGGCCGACCGCAACGACTACAACATCTACTCGGACGGGCTGATCGTGCGCACGACGATCGACTCGCGGCTCCAGCAGATGGCGACGCAGGCGCTCACGCTGCAGGGCAATCAGTTGCAGGGCATCGCGAACAACGCGTGGAGCGGCCGCGACGGCTGCGGCACCGACAACGAGGTGTTCCGCACCTTCATGCGCGAATCGCCCGAGTACAAGGCCGCGCAGGACGCCGGCAAGGACGACGCGGCGGCGATGAAGATGCTCGCGGCCGACCGCGGCTTCCTGCACGCGCTATGCAAGGCGAAGACCGACGTGCAGGCCGGCTTCCTCGCGATCGATCCGCGTGACGGGCAGATCCGCGCGTGGGTCGGCAGCCGCGACTTCACCCGCGAGCCGTTCGACCACGTCGCGCAGGCGCGGCGCCAGCCGGGCTCGACGTTCAAGCCGTTCGTCTATGGCGCCGCGTTCGCGAGCGGGATGAAGCCGGAGGATACGTTCATCGATCAACCGGTCGAGATTCCGCTGAAGGGCGGCGAGATCTGGCGGCCGAACGACGACGCGCCGCCGACCGGTAAGCCGATGACGCTGCGCGACGCCGTCGCGCTGTCGCGCAACCGGATCACCGCGCAGGTGATGGAGAAGGTCGGGCCGGGCGCCGTCGCGCGGCTGGCGCGCGACATGGGCGTGCGCGAAAGCCCGCTCGAACGCGTGCCGTCGCTCGCGCTCGGCACGAGCCCGGTCACGCTGAAGGAAATGGTCGCGTCGTACGCGACGATCGCGAACGGCGGCCTGTACGTCGAGCCGCAGATGGTGACGCGCATCGAGAACCGCCAGGGCGAGGTGCTCGCCGAATACGCACCGGCGCCGCCCGAGCGCGCGCTCGACGCCGAAACCGACAAGACGCTGCTCGACGTGATGCGCGACGTCGTGACGCGCGGCACGGGCGGCAGCATCCGCACGCGCTTCGGCATCCGCGGCGACGTGGCCGGCAAGACCGGCACGACGCAGGACAACGCGGACGGCTGGTTCATCCTGATGCAGCCGGGCCTCGTCGCCGGTGCGTGGGTCGGATTCGACGACGGCCGCGTGACGCTGCGCAGCGATTACTGGGGGCAGGGCGCGCACAGCGCGCTGCCGATCGTCGGCGATTTCTTCCAGCGCGCGCAGCGCGCCCGGATCGTCGATACGAAAGCGAAATTCGATACCGAGCCGTCGCCGGGCTGGTTCGGATCGCTGCGCGAGCGCGTGACCGACCTGTTCGACACGTGGTTCCCGCCCGAGGCGAAGAAGGCGCCCGCGCCGGTCAGGACGCAGCGTATCGAGCGTCCGGCCGAGACCGACGAGGGCGCGGCGTCGGCTGCCTCGGCGCCGGATGCCGCCTCCGGCGGGATCGTCGAGGAATGGGTGCCGGCGTCGGAAGTGGCCGCATCGGCCGCGGCGCTGTCGTCGGGCGCGTCGCAGCCGCAGCCGCCGCAGATTGCGCCGCCGCCGGCGGGCGCCAGTGCGACGAGCGCAAGCAGCGCCGGTATCGGCGTCGCGCCTTCGGCCGTGCCGGCGCCGCCGCCGGTGTCGGTACCGGCCGCCCCTGACGCGACCGGCGCTTCGCAGTAACGAAGCCGTTCAGGTTCCGCGCGATGCTGCCGTAATCAAGTTGTCACGACAGCGCGCGCGGTCGCTCCGCGCTTCTCCGATGCGGCTTTCAACCGACTCCGTCGCGCTCGCGCGCGACGACCTTTCCGCGGGTGTCCCGCTCGGCTTCGACCTCTACGACGCCGACGGCGCCGCGCTGCTGCCGGCCGGCACGACGCTGCGCGATGCCGCGCAGCACGCTTTCCTGTTCGACCATTTCCGCCCCGTGCGCCGCCGCGAGGACGCCGACGCCGATCCGCACGGGTCCGCGGCGACCGCGCCCGCCACGCGCATGGGCCTGTCGGCGGGCGCCGCGATCGGCATTCGCCGCCGGGTCGGCACGACGCGCGCGCTGCAACGGTGCCGGTTGATCGGCGTCGGCGCGTCGGGGGCGCTGTTCGTCGAGCCGCAGCCCGCCGCCGTGCTCGAGTTCGCACGCGGCGACGACGTCGAAGCGGTGGCAATCGGCCGTGCCGCGGTGTCCCGTTTCGGCGCGACGGTCGAATCGGTGCTGGCGTCGGGCGCCGCGCCGTTCATGATCCTGTCGCCGCCCGGTTTCGTCGACCGGCTGCGCACGCGCGCCGAGCCGCGCGTGCCGGTGCGCATCGCGGCCTGCTGCAACGGCGGAGCGCAGGGGGTGGACGGCATCGGGTTGGTGCACGACATCAGCCTGAGCGGGCTGTCGATCGCCGTCGACCGGCCGATCGCGGCAACCGGCGAGCCGTTGCGCGTGCTGCTACCGTACGAAACCGGCGGCCGCGTCGTGCAGTTGGCGCTCGATGGCACCGTGCGGGCCGTGCATGCCGACCCGGCGGGGCCGGCGCTGACGCTGCATCATGCGGCGTTCGACGACCTCGATGCCGACGACCTGATTCGCCTCAAGGCGTTGCTGTTCGACAGGCAGATGGCGTCGGCGGATAGCGATCGCCTGCGCTGACGCGCGGCCGAGCGCGCCGGATACCGAATCGCGGCATTCGGCACATGCGCGGCGACAATCATCTGACGAATCGACTTATTCCCGGGCGATTGTACGGTTTCGGTCAACAGTGAATTTGCGATTTAAGTATTTACCCTGATAGCGGCGACTCCTAGACTTCTACTCATGCGCAACGACTTCGAGTCCGAAGCGCCTGACAAAACAATCCTGGAGGTAACGCATCATGAAATCGCTGATCAAGGCAGTTGCACTGGCCGCCCTGGTGGCCGCACCGGTCGTCTCGTTCGCCCAATCGAACCAGCAGCCGCTGACGCGCGCGCAAGTGCGCGCCGAGCTGGTCCAGCTCGAAAAGGCCGGCTACAACCCGAACGACTGGATCAACTATCCGGAGAACATCCAGGCCGCCCAGGCCAAGATCGCCGCCGCGCAGAACGCCGGTGCGCAAGCCGACGCAACCGGCTACGGTTCGAACCCGGTCGCGACGTCGCAGTCGGGCCAGCGCGCCGTCGCGCCGGCCGTCAGCGACCGCTCGTCGGTGTACTTCGGCCACTGAGCCCGTCGTGGTTCCGCGGCTCTCGGGGCCGCGGCTGACGCCATAACGAGAAAGCCCGCACGCGTATCGTGCGGGCTTTTTTGCGTCTTCTTCATCGAGTGGCCCGGCGCACGAATTCCAGCGGCCGAACCGGTCGCGGAGAGTCTGCCGCGTGCATGAGCGACACGCCGGATGCCGGCCTGAGCTGGTTCAACGGCACCTTGCCGTGAACGATCACGCCGCTCGCAGTACCGCACCCGCTGACAATCCGTCGCGCGTGCGCTAGCATCGCGGTCGATGTCGCCGCGGCAGTGCGGCCAATGCACACGGGGCGCAGCAGGGCGCCGGGTTCCACACTTCAACGAACAACAAGGAGCATCCATGCGTGTCTTGACTGGTCTGCTGGGCTCGCTGGCGCTGGTGGCGAGCGTTGCCCATGCGCAGGCGAATTGCGCGGACGCGACGGATCAGGCGACGATGACGGCGTGTGCCGATCGCGCGTACAAGAAATCCGATGGAGAGCTGAACCGAACCTACCAGGCCGTCACGGCCCGCCTGCGCGGTGCGCCGCCGCTCGCCGACAAGCTCGTGAATGCGCAGCGCGCGTGGATCGCGTACCGCGACGCCGAATGCCATTTCTCGAGCGCGAATGCCGAGGGCGGCAGTGCGTACCCGATGGTCGTATCGACCTGTCTCGACGATCTGACGAAGGCACGCACGGAAACGCTGAAGGGCTATCTGTCCTGCGAGGAAGGCGACCTCGCTTGCCCGGTGCCCGCGAAGTAACCGTTCGGACGCGGGCCCGGTGAGCGAGGCCCGCACTGCGCCGGCTGGACGTCGTCCTACACGTCGTCTGTTACACGTCGTCCGTTTCGTCGAGCAGCTTGTGCCGCATCGCGTAACGCACGAGCGCCGCTTCGTGCGGCATCTGCATCTTTTCCAGGATCCGGGTCTTGTAGGTGCTGACCGTCTTCGCGCTCACGCACAGCGCATTCGCGATCTCGGTCAGCGTCTGGCCGGCGGCGATCCGCCGGAACACGTCGAATTCGCGATCGGACAGCCGCTGGTGCGGCAGCGTTTCGGCCGGCTCGTTCAGGCTCTGCGCGAACTGCTCGGCCATCGCGAGGCTCACGTAGACGCCGCCCGACGCCACCTTCGTGACCGCGCCGACCAACTCCGCGCTCGCGCTTTCCTTCGTCAGATAGCCCGACGCGCCCGCGCGGAACGCCCGCACCGCATATTGCTGCTCCGCGTGCATCGTCAGCACGAGCACGCGCAGCGCGGGCTTCTCGTCCTTGATCTGCTTGATCAGTTCGACGCCGTTGCGGCCCGGCATCGACAGGTCAAGCACGAGCACCTGCGCGGGCGTCGCCCGCACCAGCGCTATCGTCGACGGGCCGTCGAAGGCTTCGCCGGCCACCTCGAATCCGGTGGCGTTCTGGAGGATGTGCCGCAGACCGTCGCGTACGAGCGTATGGTCGTCGGCGATGAGCACCTTGATCATGTGATGAGCGTGTCCTGTTGAACGGTGGCGAGCGGAAATGCGACAGTGATCGAGAAGCCGCGCGCGAGGGCGGTGTCGATCGTCACGGTGCCGCCCAGCATGTGCGCGCGTTCGCGAATGCCGATCAGGCCGAACGACTTGTCCTCGTGGGCGGGCCCGCCGGGCGCCGCGCCGCGGCCGTTGTCCGCGACGCGCAGCACGCAAGAACCTTCCTCGATGTCGAGCCGCAATGCCACGCGCGTCGCATCCGCATGGCGCGCGACGTTCGTCAGCGCTTCCTGGACGATGCGAAACAGCGTGGTCGCGCCTGCGCTGGTGAACGTGAGGCCGCCCGTTTCGATGTGGCGCTCGACATCGATCCCGTAGCGGTTCGTGAAATCGTTCGCGAGCCATTCGATCGCGGGCACGAGGCCGAGATCGTCGAGCATCACCGGCCGCAGGTCGGCCGCGATGCGCCGCACCGACGCGACCGTCGCGTCGATCAGCCGCCGCATGCCTCGCAGATGCGTCTGCACGCCCTCATCGGGTTGCGCGCGGCCGGGCATGCGCAGTTGCTGCTCGACGACCGACAGGTCCATCTTCAACGCGGTGAGCTGCTGCCCGAGGTCGTCGTGCAGCTCGCGCGCGATGCGGGTTTTTTCCTCTTCGCGCACGTTCTGCAGGTTCGCGGACAGTTCACGCAATTCCTCGCGCGATTGCTTCAGCGCGTTCTCGGCCCGCTGCCGCTCGGTGATGTCGCGCAGCATCACCGTATAAAGCTTGCCCGACGCGTCGCGGATCTGCGAAATCGACGCTTCGATCGGGAATTCCTCGCCGTTGGCCCGCAGCCCGAACAGCACGCGCTGGCGGCCCATCTGCCGCTCGGACACGCCCGTCACGCCGAACTGGTCGACGTGCTTCGCATGTGCGGCGCGGAACCGCTCCGGAATGAAGCGCGACAGCGGCGCGCCGATCGCCTCCATCGCGGACACGCCGAACACCTGCTCGGCCATCGGATTGAAGATCACGACGGTTTGCTTCTCGTCGATCGTGATGATCGCTTCCATCGACGAACGGATGATGCCCATCATCCGTGCTTCGTTGAGGATGCCGCGGCTGCTCGCGCCGGCATCGGCGCGGCTGCGCAGCAGCGCATGGACGAGCGCCGCGAATCCGAACGACGCGATCAGCCCGGCGGCGAGCACGGTGCCGGCCGCACGCTGCGCGCCGGTCGCGCTCGGCCGGCCGTCCGCGGAATAGGCGAGCGTCAGCGCGGTGCCGCCGAAATTCAGCACATCGGTACGCCGCATCAGGTCGGGCGACGCCGACGCTTCGTCGGTCGTCGTCTCGACGCTGGCGATCGCGCGCGGATCGCCGCCGGCGGTCATCCACAGGTCGATTCCGCGTTCCGCGTCGAGCGCGCGCTCGATCAGGCGCCGCGGGCTCAGCGCCGCGAACAGCACTCCGTCGGCGCCAGCTTCGCGCGTGCCGGACGGCTTGGCGGCGGCCAGCGGCGAGGTCGCCACGGGCAGGAACAGCGTCAGGGTACGGGCGTCGCGGGAGGCATCGTCGTCGGCGGGGTGGACGCCGAGCGCGATGTCGCCGGTCCGCAGCGCGCGTGTGAGCGGCGCCGCGTCGGACGCGCCGAAACGCACGACCGGCGAACTCGAGACGGGGGCGCTGAGCGTCGCTGCCGCGAGCGGATCGGCCGGCAGCGGCTTTGCGCCGGCCAGCGCGCCGCGCGCCGCGGGCGTGAGCGGCGCATAGCCGATCTGCCGGACCGGCGAGCGGCCGCTGTCGAGATCGAGCGTCTCCGCGTATCGGCGCCATTGGCCGGGCGTCATGTCCGGGACGAGCCCGAACGTGCCGCGTGCGCCTTCGAGCACGGCGACGCCGGCCTGCAACTCGTGGCGCAGCATCGCCGTCACGTGCGTCGTGCGGCGTTCGAAACGCGTATGAACGGCGCCTTGCCACTGCTCGCGCACCAGCAGCGCGACGCCGAGCGACAGCAGCGCGCCCGCGCACAGCGCGGCGACGCCGGCCGCGAGCGGCTGGCGTAGCATGGTCTGCAGGCGCGCGGGCCCTCGGGCGTCCCGCGTCGGGGTTCCACTGGGGGTCATTCGATGGCCATTCTGTTGTTCGGGCTATCCGGGGCACTCGGACAGCGCGGCAAAACCGGGAAAACTCGCACCGGCTGCGTGCAACGACTATTTTGAAGATGAAATTGTGCGCGTTTTACACATTTTTTGTAATGGGGTCGGTTGAAATAGCGGCAAACGGCATGAAGCTGCGGGCGCGCCGGCCGCGCTTGACGCGCGTCAACGCACACGTCGGCACGTGGGGCAGACTGTTCGGCAGGCAAGCCGGCACCGGGCCGGCCTGCGGTAACGGGTCGTGATTGCGCAGGGCGCGACGCGCGCCCGGTCGGAGGGACGGACCATGTACAAGCGGATTTTCGTCGGGCTCGACGGCAGCCCGAGCGCGCGTCTCGCGCTGAACGAGGCGATCCGGATCGCGACGGCGTCCGGCGGCGAAGTGACCTGTGCGTACGTCGTCGAACATCGGCCGCAGCTCGTCGACGTCGACGCCGGCTTCGCCGCCGAGCGCGATGGCGATGTCGCCGCGACCGATGCCGCGACGCCGGTGCTCGACCACGCGAAAGCGGTGCTCGCGCAGCAGCATGTGCGGGGCACGGTGCGTGCGCTCGACGCGTACGGCGAGGACATCGCGACGGTGCTGATGCGCACGGCGGCCGAAGCCGACGCCGACCTGATCGTGATGGGTACGAGCGGGCGGCACGGCCTGCGCAGGCTGTTGCTCGGCAGCGTGGCGGAATCGTTGCTGCGTGCGGCCGACCGGCCGGTGCTGCTGGTGCGGCACTGCGAGCCGGGCGCGTCGGCGACCGCGTAAGCGACGACGTACGGCGGCCGCCGCTGCGGCACGAGGGCCCGCAGTCGACAGGATGCCGCGCGGCATCCCGGATGTCTGCGTGAGCGGGGGGCTGCGCCGTCGCGTCGTCCAACACGGCGCGGCGGGCGCCGACGAGACGCTCGCCTGCATGCGATTGCGCGTCGACGGTTGCATCCGGGCACGCAGTTCTGGCAGCATCGGCCGGTGTCCGCTTGTTCGCCGCGCGCATGGCCGCGGCGATCGACGCAGGGACATCCGGCGGCACCCGGTCGCCTGAATCGAGATCGGGCGGTCCGCCGGATGCCGGTTTCCTACCTTACCGACGTCATTTGCCATGCCGATTTCCGCGACCGACCTGATTCGCCAGTTCGACCTGCAGCCGCATCCCGAAGGCGGCTATTTCCGTGAAACCTACCGCGCGACCGATTCGGTCGTGCGTCCGGCCGACGGTGCGCCCCGTGCCGCGTCGACCGCCATCTATTACCTGCTGTGCGACGGCGCGTATTCGTCGTGGCACCGCATCCGTTCCGACGAGGTCTGGCATTTCTATGCGGGCGATCCGATCGAAGTGTGGGTGCTCGACGCGCGCGACGGGCTGACGATCCACCGGCTCGGCAACCCGCTCACGCATCCCGGCACCGTGTTCCAGGCCGTGGTGCCGGCCGGAAGCTGGTTCGGTGCGCGCTGCGCGTCGCCGGCGCACGTCGCGCTCGTCGGCTGCACGGTGGCGCCCGGGTTCGAGTTCGCGGAATTCGAGCTGGCCGATGCGGTCGCACTGGCGGCCGAGTTTCCCGATTACGCGGAGCACGTCGCGCAACTCGCGCAACGCTCCGACGTGTGACCGTCACGGTCGCGTCACGCCGCGTGCAAAGCCCTTGCCGACGGCTTGCGTTCCGCGCGGTCGAGGTCAAACCCGTTTAGAATGCGTACGATGCACCGGTCGGTCGCGGACGTGCCGCGGCGGCCGGTGCGCTGCCGTACCGACGGCCCTGTCGCGCGGCCCGCATGTCTTCCAGGAGCGCCGCCGTGTGGCACTTTCCCATCGCTATTCCATCGTCGCTCGGCCCGTGGGCCGTGTTCGCGAGCGTGTTGATCACGCAGCTCGGCGTGCCGGTGCCGGCCGTGCCGATGCTGATTCTCGGCGGCACGATGGCGGCGATGGGGCAGGCGTCCTGGGTCAGCATGTTCGCGGCGGCGATCGGCGCGACGATGCTGGCCGATTCGCTGTGGTTCTTCATGGGTCGCACGCGCGGCCGGCGCCTGCTGAACGGCCTCGTGCGTTTCTCGCTGTCGCTCGACACGACGTTGCGCTTCGCGCGTAACGTATTCGAAAGGTACGGCGCGCCGCTGCTCGTGCTGTCGAAATTCCTGCCGGGCCTCGGCCTCGTGTCGGCGCCGCTGCTCGGCACGACCGCGATCGGCATCGGCGTGTTCCTGTTCTGGGATCTGGCGGGCGCGTCGCTGTGGGCGGCGTTCTGGCTGATCGGCGGTGCGGCCATTCACGACCAGATCGTCCAGTTCGTGCTGTGGGTGCGTGCGAGCGGCGGCACGATCCTCGACGCATTCCTCGCGATCTTCATCACGTTCCTGCTGTACCGCTGGGTGCGCCGCGTACAGTTCCGCCGCTATCTCGCACAGGTGCGCATTTCGCCGCCGCAGCTCGTCGAGATGATGACGTCCGACGAACCGCCGCTGATCTTCGATGCGCGGCCGAAGGCGATCCGCGACCGCGAGCCGTACCGGATTGCCGGCGCGGTGCCGGTCGATCTCGATTCGCCGGACCTGCTCGACCCGGAAGTGCTGAAGCGGCCGATCGTCGTCTATTGCGTGTGTCCGAACGAGGCGACTGCGAAGCGGCTCATCGCGAAGATGCAGCGCAAGAAGATGATCCACAACATCCGGGCGCTGAAGGGCGGCCTCGATGCGTGGGAAAAGCATGGCTATCCGGTCGAGCCGCTGCCGGCCGATCTGGATTCGTCGCGGTATTTCGTGCGGCCCGAGCAGGGCGGGCTGGGGGGCGAGTATACGGTGCGAGCGACGTTGTCGAAATAAATACGCACACCGTTTTACGCGGATTTAAATCCGGTCACCCATTTCGCCCGCCGCGATTTCCCCCAAAATCGCCTGGCATGAAACCGCCGATCCTCCCTATAATCCCGCCTGCATATTGCGTGCGCGAAATGGCGCACATTCGACGCGCGTTCGTTCGCGCCGAAAGCGATGAATCCCGTTGCCGCTCGTCACGCGCACAGCCGCGTCGCGCGGGCCGCTCGGGTGTATTCGGTGAAAGGCTCGATCCGTTTTTCCGGATTGTTCCGGAAAGATCGGATAATCCGCAGCAATTCCAACCGGATTGACGCGGTATCCGTGTCGTTTCTTATTCGGAAATCGACAGCGGCGATTATTTCGTTTTCGGCTGCCACAATCGGCATGAACGGGCGCGCATGGTCATCGACACAATGACGGCGGCCCGCTCGCGGCTGCCAAGGAGACGGATTTGAAACAACCAGAAGACCAGTTGCACCGCGGGCTGGAAGAACGGCACATCAACCTGATGGCGCTCGGCGCGACGATCGGCGTCGGCCTGTTCCTCGGCTCGGCCACCGCGATCCGCACGGCCGGCCCGGCCATCCTGCTGACCTACCTGCTGGGCGGCCTCGCGATCTTCCTGATCATGCGCGCGCTCGGCGAGATGGCGATCACCAACCCGGTCGCCGGCGCCTTCAGCCGCTATGCGCGCGACTACCTCGGCCCGCTCGCCGGTTACCTGACCGGCTGGACCTACTGGTTCGTGTGGATCGTCACCTGCATGGCGGAAATCACGGCGGTCGGCGTCTACATGCACATGTGGTTCCCCGGCGTGCCGAACTGGATCTGGGCGCTCGCGGCGCTGCTGGCGATGGGCTCGGTGAACTTCATCGCGGTCAAACTGTATGGCGAATTCGAATTCTGGTTCGCGCTGATCAAGATCGTCACGATCGTGCTGATGATCATCGGCGGCGGGCTGATGATCGCGTTCGGTATCGGCAACGGCGGGGTCGCGACCGGCATCTCGAACCTCTGGTCGCACGGCGGCTTCATGCCGAACGGCATCAACGGCGTGATCGCCGCGCTCCCGATCGTGATGTTCGCGTATCTCGGCGTCGAGATGCTCGGCCTCACGGCCGGCGAGGCGCGCAATCCGGAGAAGTCGCTGACGAAGGCCGTGAATTCGGTGTTCTGGCGCGTGCTGATTTTCTACATCGGTGCGCTGTTCGTGATCATGTCGCTCTATCCGTGGGACCAGATCGGCACGCAGGGCAGCCCGTTCGTGATGACGTTCTCGCGGCTCGGCATTCCGGCCGCCGCCGGCATCATCAACTTCGTCGTGCTGACCGCGGCGCTGTCGTCGTGCAACAGCGGCCTGTTCAGCACCGCGCGGATGCTCTACAACCTCGCGCAGCAGGGCCAGGCGCCGGCCGCGCTCGGTCGCGTGAACCGCAGCGGCGTGCCCGTGTACGGCGTGGCCGTGTCGGTCGCGTTGCTGCTGATCGGCGTGTTGCTCAACTATCTCGCGCCGCAGCACGTGTTCACGTGGCTCACGTCGGTGTCGACGTTCGGTGCGATCTGGACGTGGTGCGTGATCCTGATCGCGCAGATGCGGTTTCGCCGCACGCTGTCGGCCGACAAGATCGCGCGCCTGCCGATTCGCGTGCCGTTCTATCCGCTCGGTTCGTTCGTCGCGCTCGGCTTTCTCGTGCTGGTCGTCGTGTTGATGGCGTTCACGCCCGATACGCGCGTCGCGCTCGTGATCGGGCCGGTGTGGATCGTGCTGCTCGGCATCGCGTACGCGCTGTTCTACGCGAACCGTTCGACCGCGTCGATGCCGACGAAGTCGTAAACGGAGGAAACGGGCAGGGCGCCGCACGATCGTTGATCGCGATCATGCATGCGCGGGCCCGACGGCCTATGCTGAACGAACGCATTGCTTGTCCGCGCTTCGCGTGGCATCACGCCGATCCCCGCGACCGCGGCGGCTGTCCGGCCGCCGCGCGCCGCTGCCGCGCGAAGCTTCCGTCGTCGTTCAGCGACGACGCGCACGCACGGAGATCTTCGCCATGCAGCCTGCCCAATCCATTCCGACGCTCGCGCGGATCGCGCTGGCCGTCGACCCGACGCCCGAATCGCTGACCGCCGCGCGCTATGTGCGCACGCTGCTGCGTCCCGGCATGCGATTGCGCATCATTTGCGCGATCGACAATCCGCGCCTCGTGTTGCCCGACATTCCGCGCATCGACGCGCTGCTGACGTCCGCGCGCGAGGACATGATGCGCGAAGCGCAGGCCACTTGCGCGCGGATCGCGGCGCTGTTCGCCGACAGCGGCAGCGAAGTCGAACAGGCGGTCGTCGATACGTCGGTCACGGGTGGCTCGGTCGCGGACGCACTGGTGAACGATACGTCGACGTGGCACGCGGACGTGCTGGCGATCGGCGCAAATCCGCATCACGGGCTGTTGCGGCTCGTCGAAGGCGCGATGTCGGACACACTGACGAAACGCGCGCGCTGCGCGCTGCTGATCGTGCCCGGCACCTACGCACGGCCGACGGACGGCACGCTGCAGCGGCTGATGTTCGCGGTCGACGGCAGCGAGCCGTCGCTGCATGCGGTGCGCGTCGGCCTCGGCTTCGCCGCGCCGGGGACGTTGCTGTATGCGGCGTACGTGATCGACCGTGCGGTTCGTCTGACCGATGTCGTGCCGGTGCGCGCGCTCGAGGATGCGTATCGCGCGGAGGGCGAGGACGCGCTCGCGAAAATCGGCCCGTTGTTCCACGCGACAGGCAATCCGACCAAGCGCGGCATCGTCGAAACGCATCCGACCAGCGACGACGTGGCCCATGCGCTGATGCGTGATGCCGTGCACTGGCGGGCAGAGTTGCTGGTGGTCGGCACGCATGGCCGTCGCGGCATCGCCGCCTGGCTGATCGGCAGCGTCGCACGACGCGTGGCGCACCTCGCGCAGGTGCCCGTGCTGCTGGTGCGTGGTGCGGAGTGAATCGCACGTCGTCGCGATCGATGCGGCTCAGGATTGACCTGCATCAGAAACGCGACGCGCATCGCGTGAGACAGTGATGGAACGTCCGGCGGCGCGGCGGGTCTGTCGTGCTTGCACACGATCCCGCGCCTGCATGCGGGTAGCCATTTCCGCCGCATTCACTTCCGTCACATCATTTCAGGAGCCGCGCCACGGGCTTATACGGCGCGTCATCCGACCGGGAACTCTCTGGCACGAGGGTAGGCAACCGACGGTTGCCTTGGAGGACGGGCGGGGTGCAAGTCACCCCGTCCGCTTTCCGCCTGGCCCCGTCGAATCCACTTCCCGCAGCAAGGGGGTTGAATGCGGCCGCGTCGTGTCGTGCGTCATCGCGCGCGTTCGCTTCGATGTGGATCGCGACGAACATGGACGCGTGCACGGCAGCGCGTCGGCATGACAGCCGTGTCGTGGCGCGCGCAGCCATTGCACGGCACCGCACCGTATGTCGGTGAAGTACGGAGATCAGAGGGTACGAAGAATCGATCGCAGGTCGTGCCGACGGCCAGCGCCGCGTCGTACCCGCACATGCGGACGCACGACGTGCAGCGGCGCGCACCCGCTGCACGTGCGGCTACGCAAACGATTCGCATGCGGCCAGCCGGGGCGTGCCTTGCGACGCGGCTCCGATCCGGCCGGTGCATCGGCCGCGTGTCGCGCGCAGAGCGCCGCGGCGAACCGCTGCAACGCGAGGACGGACCCCGCGACGCTCTGATACTTTTCGCGGCCGATCTGCCCGTCGAGCGTGACGAGCAACCCGGCCTCGCGTGCGAGCGCGAGCAGGGTGTCGAGATCGTCGGACGGACGGTTGCCGGCCGACGCGGCCCGGGCGGGCAGGGCGCGCGCGTTGCCCGACGCGCGCCGCTGGCCGTCCCGGCCCGGTAAGTTGCGATGTGCCATGGTTGGTCTCCTGCGCCGGACCCCGCGTGCCGGCTCGACGGCCGACTGAGCGATGTTCCGGTATGAACGCCTGGTTCATGTGATCAGTATCGTGTGGCGAGGGCACGCTGCCAAGCGGCGCGCGCTGAAGTCGCTGTCAGGAAATTGCGCGACGCGTATCGGAATCCGCTGACACGCGCGGCGGCCGGCCGGTCCGGCGCGTTCGTCCCCCATGAATGAACGGCACGCGGCGGGCGCCGCTTGACGCGTGATTTCGGCCGGTCTAAGTTCGCTTTTGCATCGGCGTCGCCCGGCGTTCCACCCGCCGCCCGTCGCCAGTGCCACGCCCGGGGTGGCGTGGCAGGGCTTTCAGTTTCGTTCGCGGGCCACGTGCACCGCGAACCCCGCGCGGCCGGTTCGGCAACGCAACGAACCGGCGCGGCGGCACGCAATGTGCCGTTGATCGTGCGCAAACACGCGTCGGCGCATCGTACGCCGCCCGTCTATCCAGTCTTTAAGCTTCCAGTACCGTCATCTTTTCGTTCCTCGACCGTCAGGAGTTCGTCGATGTCCAAGGACAATTTGCTTGATTCACTCAAGGAAGCCGCCGAACAGCGCGCGATCGGCGCGGATCAGCTGCGTGCGATGCTCGACGACGAAGTGCGCGCGCTGTCGTCCGGTGCGCGCGTGCACGACTACATCCACGTGTTCGCGATCCGGAATCTGCGCGAGCGGATGCGCCGGAAGGACGACTTCGACCGCGATACCCGGGCCGACGCGGCACCTGCGGACGAAGATCCGCGTCCGAGCCATCGGTTGTAGCGGAGGGGAGCCGGGCGCCGAGACCGGCGCGCCGCCCGTCCATCGAATCCGGCCATCCTGACGATTCGCCGACAGGCGTCGACGCGTTTCGTCATACGTTTCATTGAATTGTCACAACGACCTCAAGTAAGCGGTGCGATTTGCCGTTTACCCGGTGAATTCGTCCACCGGGCGTTCCCGCTCCCTTACCGAGTCGTTGCCATGTTCTCGTCCATTCGCGCCCGCATCCTCGCCGCGTGCGTCGCCATCGTCGTATTCGCGCTGGTCGCGTCGACCCTGATCAACTATTTCATCGCACGCTCGTACAACGACGACGCGATCGACCGCAACCTGACCTCGGTCGCCAGCGGCCACGTGGTCGGGATCGCCGACTGGGTCGCCACCCGCAGCCGGATGATCGCGTCGCTGCAGGACGCCGCGCTGACGCCCGATCCGCTGCCGGTGTTCAAGCAGATGGCCGCGGCCGGCGGCTTCACGAACGTCTATGCGGGCTACGCCGACAAGGCGTTCCACTTCTCCGACCCGACCGGCATCCCGCCCGATTACGACCCGACCGGCCGCCCGTGGTACAAGCAGGCCGCGCAGGCCGGCAAGCCGGTCGTCACGCCGCCGTACGTCGATGCCGGCACGGGCAACCTCGTCGTCACGTTCGCGGTGCCGATCCTGCGCGACGGCGCGCTGAAGGGGGTGGTCGCCGCGGACCTGTCGATGGACAGCGTGATCGCCAACGTGAAGTCGATCCGCCCGACGCCGGCGAGCTTCGGGATGCTGGTCGACAGCAGCGGCCACGTCGTCGCGCACCCGGACGCCAAGCTCACGCTGAAGCCGGTCGCCGACGTGTCGCCCGAACTCGGCTCGCTGGGCGTGGCCTCGATCGCGGCAGCGAATGCGCCGGTCGAGGTCGGCGTCGGCGGCGACGCGAAGCTGGTGCGCGCGAAACCCGTGCCGGGTACCGACTGGTACGCGCTGGTGCTGCTCGACAAGACCGAAGCGACGGCCGGGATGCGTTCGCTGCTGACCGCATCGCTGATCACGCTCATCGTGATCGTCGGCGTGGCGTCGCTGATCATCGGCGCGATCACCGCGACCGCGTTCCGCCGCCTGTCGCAGGTGCGCCAGGCGATGGCCGCGATCGGCTCGGGTGCCGGCGACCTGACGCGGCGCCTGCCGGCCGACGGCCGCGACGAAGTCGCCGACATCGCGCGCTCGTTCAACAGTTTCATCGACAAGCTGAACGACGTGATGCGCCAGATCCGCGACGCCAGCGAATCGGTGCGCACGGCCGCGAACGAGATCGCGGCGGGCAACCAGGACCTGTCGTCGCGGACCGAGTCGGCGGCGGCGAGCCTCGAGGAAACGGCCGCGTCGATGGAAGAGATCACCGCGACCGTCGGTCAGTCGGCGGCGGCCGCCGGCCAGGCCGACGAACGTGCGGCGGCCGCGTCGCGGATCGCGTCGCACGGCGGCGTGGTCGTGTCGGACGTGGTCGCGACGATGGGGAAGATCGAGGAAGCGTCGGGCCGGATCGGCGACATCATCGGCGTGATCGACGGGATCGCGTTCCAGACCAACATCCTCGCGCTGAACGCGGCCGTGGAAGCCGCCCGCGCGGGCGAACAGGGCCGCGGCTTCGCGGTCGTCGCGCAAGAAGTGCGCAGCCTCGCGCAGCGCAGCGCGCAGGCCGCACGCGAAGTGAAGGTGCTGGTCGAATCGACGGTCGCGAGCGTGTCGGCCGGGTCCGGGCAGGTGCGCCAGGCCGGCGACACCATGCGCGAGATCGTATCCAACGTGTCCAACGTGACGACCATCATCTCCGAGATCACGCACGCGGCGAACGAGCAGACGCGCGGCATCCAGGAAGTAAACCGCGCGGTCAGCCAGCTCGACGAAATGGTGCAGCAGAATGCAGCGCTCGTCGAACAGTCGACCGCGGCGGCCACCGCGCTGCAGTCGCAGGCGAACGCGCTGGCGACGACGGTCGGGCAGTTCAAGGTCGCCTGACGCAACTGGCGGCCGACGGCCCGCGGCATGCGGGCCGCGCCGCTCACGAATCGTCCTGGTCGCGCATCAGCGCGAGCCGGTTATAGAGGGTCTTCAGGCTGATGCCGAGCGCCTTGGCCGCGCGCGGCTTGTTACCGTCGAAGTGACGCAGCGTTTCCGCGATGAAGCGTTGCTGCGCATGGTGCAGCGTCGCACCGACCGGCAGCGCCATCGCGCCTTCCGACGTGCTCTCGGCTGCCGGCAGCGCCTGCTTCGGCAGCGCGACGTCGATGCCTTCGTCCGCCAGGATGTACGCGCGCTCGATCGTGTTGTGCAGTTCGCGCACGTTGCCGGGCCACGAATACGTGCGCAATGCGGCGATCGCCGCGTCGGTCAGCTGCTTGTGCGCGCGATGTCGCGCATTCAGCGTGTCGACGAATTCCTGCGCGATCGTCTCGACGTCGCCGTCGCGCTGGCGCAGCGGCGGCACGTAGATCGCGAACGCGGCGAGCCGGTAGAAAAGGTCCTCGCGCAGCCGGCCGTCGCGCACCGCCTCGGCGGGATTGTGGCGAGTGGCCGAGACGAACCGCACGTCGAGCGGAATCGGCTCGGTGCCGCCCACGCGCACGATCGTGTTCGACTCGATCGCCCGCAGCAGCTTCACCTGCAGCGCCGCCGGCATTTCCGCGATTTCGTCGAGCAGCAGCGTGCCGCCGCGCGCGGCTTCGAAGAAACCTTCACGCTGCGTGATCGCGCCGGTAAAGCTGCCTTTTTCGTGCCCGAACAGTTGCGCCTCGGCAAGCTCGGCCGGAATCGCGCCGCAGTTCATCGGCACGAACGGGCCGTCACGCCGCGCGCTCAGATCATGCAGCCGACGCGCGACGATATCCTTGCCGACCCCGCTTTCGCCGGCAATCATCACGCTCGCGCGGGTCGGCGCGATTTTCTCGATACGGCCGAGCAGCGTGCGCATCGCGGCGGACCGGCCGGACAGCCGGCGACCGTCTGCACGCTGCTTCGTCCGGTTGGCGGATTCACCCATAGGCGTTCGCGGGCCGTTTTGAAAAACGGCATCACACGTTCCGTTGATTGCAATATTTATCATCGACAGCGAAACGACCGCGAAGGTGCCGCCGAATAGAAATTTCCAATGTGCGCAGCGTGAACGAAAGAAACGGGCGATCACTTTTTTGCAGGCCGTGCCGTGACGCCAGGTCCGCGTCGGGACCAGCGCTTTTTTACAGAAACCCGATGAAAAAAGCGGCCGGCCACACATTACGGCGGCGTGCGACGGCGCGGGGACGCGAGGGAGACGATCCACCACGCAGCCAGTGCGGGCGCAGCGCCCAGCGGCCATTGCCGCGACCGTGAGGTCCGAGCGCCACCAGGTACGCTGTTTGCTGGCGTTTTCACGCTCGCCCGGCGCGTTCGACGGCACGCCGCATGGCCAACAGGGGGCATGCCCCCGCACGACGGCAGCCGGTGCGATGCAAGGATGCAATGACGACTCTGACCCGTGAGGTGTTCCGGCAAGGTGCATGGGTCGTACTGGCCGTCGGGCTCGCGACCGCGCTGCAGGCGTGGGCGATTCGGGCTGTCGGCGAGCACGCGCCCTTTGCGCCGCTGCCTTTTTACGCAGGTGTGGCGGCCGCCGCATGGCTGACGTCGTTCGGCGGCGGCCTCGCCGCGACCGCCGCCAGTGTCGGCGTGATCGGCGCATTGTGGTGGCGCGACGCGCCGCTGGCGACGCTGTTGGCGCAAGCCGGCGCGTTCGTCGCGATCGGCTTCGTCGAATGCGTGCTGGTGGCGGCCGTGAAGCCGCTGCTTGCGAATGATCGATTGCGGGAGATCGGCGACGACGATAGCGATTCGTACCCGTCGCACCGCGAGCCGTCGTCCGTCGCGAGCCTCTCCGGCGACGGGCTGCTGCGGCGGGTGGTCGACGCGTCGCCCGATGCAATCGTCGGGACCGATGCCGCGCGCAGGATCACCAGCTGGAATCCGGCCGCGGCCAGCATCTTCGGCATCGATACGGCTCAGGCCAGCGGCCGCGACATCGTCACGATGATCGCGCCGCGCTGGTTGCGCCGGCACGCGGTGCCCGCATCGTTCGCGGACCTGCGCGCGCCGGTCGGGCCGCTCGACGTACTGTGCGTGCGCTCCAACGGCGGCCGTTTTCGCGCCACCTTCGCCGCGTCGCCGATCGTCGACGCGCAGGGCCACTGCGCGGGCCTGTCGCTGACGCTGCGCGAAGCGGGCGAACGCCGCCGCAACGAACGCCACCACCTTCGCTCGCTGCGCGGCGCCCGCGACGCGCGCGTGCAGGCCGACGCGTCGAACCGGCTGAAGGACGAGCTGCTGGCGACGGTGTCGCACGAGCTGCGCACGCCGCTGAACGTGATCTACGGCTGGGTCGAGGTACTGCGCAACGCCGACGGGCAGGGCTTCGCGCAGCAGGCGGTCGACGCGATCGATCGCAGCGCGCGGTCGCTGTCGCACATGGTCGCCGACCTGCTCGACGCCTCGTCCCTCGCGACCGGCCGGCTGCGTCTCGAACGCGTGCCGGTCGACCTCGTGCGGATCGTGCGCGACGCCGCGCGTGAACTCGACGCGACCGCCCAGGCGAACGGGCTCGTGCTGTCGACGGAATACGCGATGCCGGCCTGCGTGATTCCCGCGGACGGCGAACGCCTGCGCCAGGTCCTGTCGAACCTGCTTTCGAACGCGATCAAGTTCACGCCGCCGGGCGGCCGCATCAACGTGTCGCTGACGCGCGCCGGCGAGCGCGTGCGGCTGTCCGTCTCCGACACCGGGCAAGGCATCGCGCCGGAATACCTGCCGCACCTGTTCGACACGTTCAGCCGGCCGGAAGGCGCGTTCACGTCGCCGAAGCGCGGTTTGGGGCTCGGCCTGTCGATCGTGCGCAACATCGCGCAGCTGCACGGCGGCGAGGTGGTCGCGACGAGCGCGGGCGCCGGGCGCGGCATGACCGTCACGGTGACGCTGCCGGCCGGCTGGGACGCCGACGATCCGACGGAGCAGCCGTCGCGGACCAAGGGCGCGTCCGACACGGTCGCGCTCGACGGCCAGCGCGTGCTGGTGGTCGACGACGACGCAACGTCCCGGACCAGCCTCGCGGCGGCGCTCGAAACGATGGGCGCACAGGTATCGACCGCGCGGTCGGGGCATGATGCGCTCGAAGTGGTGGAGCGGCAGCCGCCGAGCGTCGTGCTGTCGGATCTCGCGATGCCGGACGGCGACGGTTACTGGCTGCTGGACCGGATCCGGCGCTTGCCGAACGGCGGCGGACATCTGCCGGTCGTCGCGGTGACCGCGCACGCCGGCAAGGCCGACCGGCGCCGGGTGATGGCCGCGGGGTTCGATGCGTATCTGTGCAAGCCGGTCGACATGCCGACGCTCGCGAGCGTGATCGTCGACGTCGTACCGGATGACGCGGGCGACACGGGAGACACGGCAGACGGGAAGCCGCGCGAGCGGTAGCCAGCCGTATCCATACGGCGCGGCGGCGGGTCGATCGCATACGAAAAAGGAGGCACGATGGACGCAACGGAAAACACGCGGCACGACCGCACCGGCGGCAAGCCGGCGCGCACGCGACGCAGGACGCCGGCCGTGCCGATCGCGAGCATACTGATGCTGTCGTGTGCATGGATCGCGACACCCCGCTACGCATCGGCCGAGGAGGGCACGCGTGCGAAGCTCGCGAGCCAGGCGTCGGCCGTCGGGGGCCAGATCCGCGATGCGACGCTCGCGTCCCGTGTCAGGGCCGCGCTCGTCGCCGAACGCGGCCTGGCCTCCGGCGACATCGACGTGCAGGTGCGCGACCGCGTGGCCGAACTGACGGGCAACGTGCCCGACGAGCGGCAACGCGCGACCGCGATCCGCGTCGCGCACGACGTCAGCGGCGTGAGCGGCGTGCGCGACAAGCTGCAGATCCGCCGGAAGTAACGTGATGCGCGGGCAAGCGCCGGGCCGATCGGGCGTCGCGCGCCCGCGACCCTGCGCGTCACCGGGCAGGAGGTTCGACATGGACACCATCATCGCGGGCCGTTTCTCGCGGCTCGAGCAGGCGGAACGCTGCGCGGAGCAATTGCGCGGCCACGCCATGCACCGGGACGACGTGAAGGTCTTCTTTCTCAATCCGCCCGGACAGCACGCACTGTTCTGGCTTGGCGGCGACGTCTATGCGGACTCCGCCGCGCGGCCGGGCGGCCTCGGTGCGCTGGAAGGCGTGGCCATCGGCGCGATCGTCGGGCTCGCCGGGGCCGCGCTGCTGTATCTGGGCGGGCTGCATTCCCCGCTCGCGTGGATCGGCGTGCCGCTCGTGGGCGGCTATGTCGGCGCGTTGTGCGGCGCGCTCAGCCGGATGCGCGGCGATGCGCCGGAAGGGCACGGCGCGCTGAAGCAATGCGAAAACGGCGTGGTGCTGGCGGCGCACGTGACGCGACGCACGATCACGTTCGCGGAGCGGACGATGCTCGCCGCCGGCGCGCTGTCGGTGGAGCGCACCGAGGGCGCGTGGCACAACGGCGCATGGACCGATTTCTTCACGTCGGCCCATCGTCCCGCGTGACGGCAAGCCGCACCGAGGACCCGCTCCGTCGCATGACACGGAGGCCCGGATGAGCACAAACCGAACAATCCGGAGGATGAAGCGGGGCGGGCGTCGGCCAGTGGCGGTCGTCACGCTGACTGCCGCCGCCGGCGTCCTGACGTTCGCGCTCTCGCACGCGCAAGCGCCGCCCGCTTCGTCCGCGCAGGTCGCGCCGGGGGTCATCCGTCCCGGCCCCACCGCCGACGAGCCCGGCCTGACGCAGCGGCCGATCGGCATCGACGCCGAGTTCGTCGACAAGGCGGGCATGATCGGCAAGGTGGAGCGACAGGCCAGCCAACTCGCGCTCGACCGTTCGTCGAACGCGGACGTGAAGGCCTTCGCGCGCCGGATGCTCGACGATCACGCGCGTATCGCGGACGAATTGCGCCACATCGGTGCGCAGAAAGGCGTGCCGGTCCAGACGCGGATGCTCGTCGATCCAGCGGTCACGGCATTGCGAGCGAAAGACGGGCGCGCGTTCGATACGGCGTACGTGGCGCTAGCCGGTCCGCCCGCGCACGAAGCGGCGATCCGGCTTTACGAAACCGAGGCGAAAGACGGCCGCGACCCGCAGCTTCGCGCGTTCGCGGCCCGCACGCTGCCGGTGTTGAACGCACACCTGAACGCCGCGCGGCAACTCGCGAAGACGGTGGCCGCCGCGCAGTGACCGACCTTCCGGCCGGCAGGCTTCAGTGGTGCCGCGTGCCGTCTTCGGGGTCGTCCGGCGACGCCTCGTACGGCGGCGAGTCCAGGGCCGTTTCGCCTTCCTCGATTAGCCAGTACGGCGAACGGCCGTAGTACGCATGCAGTGCTTCGGCCCATTCGGGGTCGGCCATCGCGGGCCAGCGGCTCTTGTCGAAGCCGGGCGCTTCGCGCACACGGGCGGTGTCGACGGGCAGCACGAAGCATTGACGCTCGGCATCGAGCACGAGCGCATTCCACGGCACCGCGAGCAGCTTGTCGCCGATCCCGAGCAGGCCGCCGGACGACACGACCGCATACGCGATCCGCCCGGCGCGCACGTCCAGCATGATGTTGGCGATCTTGCCGATATCGTCGCCGTCGATCGTCAGCACGCGATCGCCTTCGAACGTGCTGGCGGCCATCACGTCGGGCCCCGGCCCGCGTCCGGCCGTGCGCGGGGTCGTGCCGACGATGCGCGCGGCGTCGCGCGACGGTTTGTCCGTTGTCATCGAAAACCTCCTGGTCGAAGCGGCAACCCGGTCCGCGCGCAAATTCATTGCGCGCGTATTTCGTCGGGGCAACAGGCCGCGCGGGATGATGGGGGGACGCCAGTCGGTCAGCGGCGGCGCGGCAACGACACGTCCTCGAGCGTATTGGCGAGCTCGTCGCGCGCCGGGCCGCCCGCGCGCGTCGCGATGTCGCCGAGCGACACCATGCCGACCAGCTTCAGGCTGCGGTCGAGCACCGGCAAACGGTGCAGTTGCACGTCGGCCATCCGTTGCTGGACGTCGCCGACGCCGTCGTCCTCGACGCACCACTGCACGGGCCTGGACGCGACCGCCTGCACGGGCGTGTCGGGCGAGTGGCCATGCAACAGCGCCCGGACCGCGAGGTCGCGATCGGTCACGATCGCGACGAGCTCGGTGCCGTCGCACACGGGCAGCACACCGATATCGAAGCGCTGCATCAATTCGGCCGCGTGGCGAATCGTGTCGGTCGGCGCGACGCAGACTACGTCGCGCGACATGATCTCGTTGACGCGATACATGAACGCCTCCTTCGTGATCGGAACGATACGGGAGCAGGCCGCGTGCCGCGCGCGATGCGCACACGCCGGGCCTGGGTTGCCGAGCGACGGAGAAATTTGCCAGCCCGCTTGTACATCTTCCACGGCGGCAGCCGCGGCGTCGACGCGGGACGTCAGTGGCCGATGCCCGTCATCGTGACGATCGCCAGCACCACCGCGCTTTCGATCGCGGCCAGCGCCGCGACGCCGGCAGCACCGCTGATTTCATGCCATCTGCGTTCAAGGACCTTCATCGGATTGCCTCCTGATCTGGCCGGCGCGCGCACTGCCATTGCACCGCGCGCCGGGTGCCGCCGTCAGCCGTGATCGCGGGGCGGGGAAGGGACGTGCGGCGCGCGACGTTCGCGCTCGCCGGACGGCTTGGCGGGGTCGATACGCGTCGCACCGCCGACGGCGGGCGGGTCGCTGGCCGGGAACGTCTCCTCGAGCCCTTCGTCGATGCGCTCCTCCGTCTTGTCTTCGGACGGCGGACGCGACGTGGCGAGCCGGAGCAGGCCGGCAGCCGCTGACACGGCGTCGCGGCGACCGGGGGCGTGAGCGGTCATGATCGAACCTCCTTGTCGATGAGAAGGCGCAAGCGGCGTACCCGCGGCATCCGCGGCACGACGCTTGCAAGCCGGCGGAACCGGCCGGGCATGCGGATACGACGCACACGCGTCCGGTATGGACGAGAGGACATCGCGATGAATGCAGCCAGGGAAAGGATACGTTACGACGCGAACGTCTGCGGCGGCGACTTCGGCCACGTACGCGAGCGTTTCGCCGCATGGAAGCGCGAATCGCTGGTCTATCGGCCGGAGCGGCGCATGTTCGACGGCAAGGACGAGGTGCGCGCACTGAACGACACCGTCTACGACGGTCCCGAACGTGCGCAGCAGGCGCTCGTCGCGCGATGCGAACCGTCCGATCCGTTCGCGCTCGCCGTGCAACTGAGCGCCGAGGGGCGCACGATGTGGCTGGTCATGGCGGCTTACGACGCCTGAACCGGGCGACCGGGGTTCACGGCGCGGGAGCGGGCACGGCGCTTGCGGAGGCTCGCTTCGCCATCAAGATGCGCGCGCCGTCGCGCAGGAGTGACATGAACACGCCATCCATGCTGCACCGCCCCGAACCGACGACACCCGACGTCGACCCGGATCCGCCGCCGCCCGGGCACGACGACCCGGTCGATCCGCCCGTGCCCGACGGCTTGCCGCAGGGCGACCCGCCGTCGAACCCGTCGCCGATGCGGATGCCGGGCGGGGGCAGTGTGCCGCCACCGGCCGCGCGAACACTGAAAAGGAGGACCGTCATGGACATTCACGTGCAATCGCCAGACAAGCGCGCGATCGCTCAGGTACTGGGCCGCTATTTCGAATCGCGTTCGCTGCACTATCACATCGAGGAGTTGCCGGGCGGCGTGCTGCAGATCGGTTTTCGCGCCAGCGGCCGCCCGGTCGCCGTCACGGTTTCGTTCGACGATGCCGCGTACGACACCTACACGCACTGGGACGCGAGCCAGAAGCAGCTCGCGCTCGGCCGGCTCGCCGACGGCTTCTCGCGAATGATGTCGACGCGCAGTCCGGCCGCGCTCGCCGGCGACTATCACGTCGAGCGTTTCTGATTCCGCAATCATCCGCCGGCTCCTGCCGGATTCCGGCAAAGTGCCCGTACACAACGGGCGCTTTGCGTCTGTGCGCGCGTCGCGTAGGATGTCCGTTAATTCAGCGCATGCTACGTTCGCGCCGCTGGCTGGCTGCCGTTGCAGCCGGTGAAGCGCGACGCGCTTTCCCTCAGGTTCGTTTCGTGCAGCCGACGGAGATCGCCTTGACCACTGTTGCTCGCCTGTTGCAGTCACCCGGCGCACGCCGGTTCGTATCCAGCCTCTCGGCATTCGCGGCGCTCGCCGCCGCCGGCGCCCGCGACGCGTCGGCCCAGACGCCTTCGCCGCTCGGTGAATGGCAGTACACGGCGGGGGTCCCGCTCCAGAAACTCTTCGATCCGAACATCCCCACCTGGCAGGTGAGCGTCGGCGCCGCGATGACGCTGCAGCCGCGCTATGCGGGCTCCGACCGCTATCGCGTGATGGGCGGCCCGAATTTCGACATCCGCTATCGCGACCTGTTCTTCCTGTCGACCGGCGAGGGGCTCGGCGCGAACGTGCTGCGCGGGCCGAACTGGCGCGTGAGTTTGTCGGTCGGCTATGACCTCGGACGTCGGTCGGCCGACGATCTCGGCCACCTGAACGGTCTCGACAACATCAACGCGGCGCCCGTGATGAAGCTCGCGGCCGACTATGTGGTCTCGAAGGATTTCCCGCTCGTGCTGCGCGCGGACGTCCGGCGCAGCATCGGCGGGTCGAACGGCTGGACCGGCGATTTCTCCGCGTACATGCCGATGCCCGGCAGCAACGAGCACTTCTTCTGGTTCGCGGGGCCGACCGTGACGTTCGCCGACTCCCGCTACATGAACAGCTGGTTCGGCGTGAACCCGGGCGCCGCCGCGCGCTCGGGGCTGCCGGCCTATTCGTCGGGGGCCGGGATCAAGTCGGCCGGCGTGGGCATGACGATGGTGTGGTTCGTGAACAAGCACTGGTTCGTCACGATGGACGGCGCGCTCGAGCAGCTCGTCGGCCGGGCAGCGCGCAGCCCGATCACCCAGCAGTCGACCAACGGCGTGTTCGACATGTCGGTGAATTACCAGTTCTGACCGGGGCCGGGCGGCGGAAGGGCCATGCAGCGTGCGGCATGGCCCGTCATATTTGATATGATTGCGACCTGTACAAACGTACAGTGATCGATCCCCGTGACGCCTGCCTCGCCGACGCCTCCGGCGTTTTACTACCTGACCAATTTCGAACGCGCGCTGGCCTGGCTCGGCGAGCGTTACGACGACCTGTTCGACGCGCACGAGCACGCATTCGTCCGGCAGTTCGCGACGCTGCCGCAGGCGTCGCGCGCGCTGCTCGTGCGGATGCTGATGCGCAACGGGTCCGATTTCCGCGCGAGCAAGCTCGTGTACGACGAGATCGGCTGCACGCTCGATGCCGCCGCACCGCTCGTCGCGCTCGGCTGGGTCGATCCGGCGCCTGCGCTCACGCTCGACGCGCTGTTCGCGCTGTCGACCAAGGCCGAACTGCTGCGCATCTTTCCGGCGCTCGCCGCGCATGCGGGCGAGCGCAAGGCCGACTGGCTCGAGCGGCTGCGGCCCACGCACGACGTCGCGCAACCGCTCGACGCCTGGTGCGCGCAGCCCGACGACCGCGTGCTGCGCGTGACGGTCGGCGCGCTGTGCGACCGGCTGCGGCTGATGTTCTTCGGCAATCTGCATCAGGACTGGAGCGAATTCGTGCTCGCCGATCTCGGCGTGTTCCAGTACGAAAGCGTGCCGATCGCGCCATCGTCGCGTGCGTTCCAGCAGCGCGGCGACGTCGACGCGTATCTGGCGCTGCAGATGTGCCGCGACGCGCTCGAAGCCTGGCCCGACGATCGGCCGTTCGACGACCTGATCCGCGCGCTGGACGCGGTCGACTGCGCGCAGCCGTGGCTCGCGACGCGCCGCGCGAAGCTGCTGTTCGCGCTCGGCCAGGCGTGCGAGCGCCGTGCCGACTGGTGCGCCGCGCTCGACGCGTACACGCGCAGCGCGTGGCCCGGCAGCCGCCACCGGCGCATCCGCGTGCTCGAACGCTGCGGGCGCGACGACGACGCGCTCGCGCTGGCGCTCGACGCGCGCGGCGGCTTCGAGAGCGACGAGGAACGCCAGCGGGTCGAGCGCATGCTGCCGCGCCTGCAGCGCCGCGCCGGCCAGCGCGTCGAACGCGCGGCCGCGGCCGCGGCCGTGCCGCGCGAGACGCTCGTGCTCGCCCGCCCCGACGCGTCCGTCAGCGTCGAATTCGCGGTACGCGACCATCTTGCGCAGCCGGCGTCGCCGGTTCACTACGTCGAAAACACGCTGATCAATTCGCTGTTCGGGTTGCTGTGCTGGGAGCCCGTGTTCGCGGCCGTACCCGGCGCATTCTTCCACCCGTTCCAGCGCGGCCCCGCCGACCTGCACGCCCCCGATTTCGCGGTGCGCCGCGCGGCGGCCTTCGATGCATGCTTCGCGCAGCTCGATTCGGGCGCGTACCGCGACACGATCCGCCGGCATTTCGCGACGAAAACCGGGCTGCAATCGCCGTTCGTGTTCTGGGGCGTGCTGACCGACGCACTGCTCGACGAAGCGCTCGCATGCCTGCCGCCCGAGCACTTGCGGCTGTGGTTCACGCGCCTGCTCGCGGATATCCGCAGCAACCGGTCCGGCTTGCCCGATCTCGTCCGCTTCTGGCCCGACGAGCGCCGCTACGAGCTGATCGAAGTGAAGGGCCCCGGCGACCGGCTGCAGGACAACCAGACGCGCTGGCTCGCCTACTGCATCGCGCACCGCATGCCGGTGCGCGTCGTCGACGTCGAGTGGGCCGGCGAGGGTGTGGCGCACGCCGAAGCGGCGGGGCTGTCCGCATGAGCTACGTCGTCGCGGTGCGGGCGATGTGCGAGTTCACCGCGCGGCGCGGCGATCTCGATCTGCGCTTCACGCCCGCGCCGACCGCGCTCGAGGGCATCGCCGGCCACGGCGCGGTCACGTCGAAGCGCGGCGCACGCTACGAAACCGAGATCGCGCTGACGGGCACGTGGGGCACGCTCACCGTGCGCGGCCGCGCCGACGGCTACGATCCCGTGGCGAACCGGCTCGAGGAAATCAAGACCTATCGCGGCAGCCTCGACGCGATGCCGGCCAACCATCGCGCGCTGCACTGGGCGCAGGCGAAGGTCTATGCGCACCTGATGTGCGATGCGCGCGATCTCAAGGAAATCGACGTCGCGCTCGTGTATTTCGACATCGTGTCCGAGCGCGAGACCGTGCTGACGGAAACGCTGGATGCCGGCACGCTCGCGACGTTCTTCGCCGAGCAGTGCGCATGCTTCGTCGGCTGGGCCGAACGCGAGACTGCCCATCGCGCCGCCCGCGACGCGGCGCTGCGTGCACTCGCGTTTCCGCACGGGCAGTTCCGCAGCGGCCAGCGCGAGCTGGCGGTGGCCGTCTATCGCGCGGCGCGCGACGAGCAGTGCCTGATGGCGCAGGCGCCGACCGGCATCGGCAAGACGCTCGGCACCGTGTTCCCGATGCTGAAGGCATGCGGGGAGGGCGAGCTCGACCATGTGTTCTTCCTCACCGCGAAAACGCCCGGCCGCGCGCTTGCGCTCGAAGCGGCGACGACGCTTGGCGCCGGCACGCCCGCGCTGCCGCTGCGCGTGCTGGAACTCGTCGCGCGCGACAAGGCGTGCGAGCATCCGGACCTCGCGTGCCACGGCGAATCGTGCCCGCTCGCGAAAGGCTTCTACGACCGGCTGCCGGCCGCGCGCGATGCGGCGATCGAGGCCGGGCTGCTCGATCGCGATACCGTGCGCACCGCGGCGCTCGCGCACGACGTCTGTCCGTATTACCTGGCGCAGGAGCTTGCGCGCTGGTCGGACATGATGATCGGCGACTACAACTACTACTACGACGGCAGCGCGATGCTGCACACGCTCGCGCAGCAGAATCAGTGGCGGGTCGGCGTGCTCGTCGACGAAGCGCACAACCTGCTCGACCGCGCGCGCAAGATGTACAGCGCGTCGCTCGATCCGTTCGCGTTCGCGGCTGCGCGCGAAGCCGCGCCTGCCGCGCTGCGCAAGGCGTTCGACCGGCTCGCCCGCGCGTGGGGCACGCTCAATCGCGCGCAGGCCGAGCGCTATGCGGCCTATCCCGACGTGCCGGGCCCGATCGTGTCGGCCGTGCAAAACCTCGTCGCGGCGATCGGCGAACACCTGACCGACGCGCCGCGCGCGAACGGCGACGCGCTGCTGCGCTTTCATTTCGAGGCGATCCAGTTCGGCGTGCTGGCCGAAGCGTTCGACAGTGCGTCGATCTTCGACGCGACGCTGCATGGCGAACCGATGCCGCGCCAGCCAGGACTCGACGGCGTCGCGACGGCCGGCCGCCGGCGCCGCGTCCAGTCGACGCTGTGCGTGCGCAACGTGATCCCGGCCGGTTTCCTCGCGCCGCGCTACGAAGCCGCGCGGGCGACCGTGCTGTTCTCGGGCACGCTGAGCCCGTTCCATTTCTACCGCGACACGCTGGGGCTGCCCGGCGATACGGGCTGGCTCGATGTCGACGGGCCGTTCCGCGCCGAGCAACTGACGGTGCGCGTGGCGAGCCACGTGTCGACGCGCTGGCGCGACCGCGATCGCTCGCTCGAGCCGATCGCCGACCTGATCGCCGCGCAATACGCGGCACGGCCCGGCAACTATCTCGGCTTCCTGAGCAGCTTCGACTACCTGGGGCGTGTGGTCGCGCTGATGCAGACGCGCCATCCGGACGTTCCCGTGTGGGCGCAGGCGCCCGGCATGGCCGAAAGCGAGCGCGACGCGTTTCTCGCGCGCTTCGACGCCGGTGGACGCGGCGTGGGCTTCGCGGTGCTGGGCGGGGCCTTCTCGGAAGGCGTCGATCTGGTGGGCGAGCGGCTGATCGGCGCGTTCATCGCGACGCTCGGGCTGCCGCAGGTCAACGACATCAACGAGCAGATGCGGCGCGCGATGGAAGCTCGCTTCGGCAACGGTTACGACTACATGTACCTGTATCCGGGGCTGCAGAAGGTCGTGCAGGCGGCCGGGCGCGTGATCCGCACCGAGCACGACGAGGGCGTCGTGCATCTGATCGACGACCGTTACCGACGGCGCGAAGTGCGCAATCTGCTGCCGCGGTGGTGGCGGATCGGGTGACGCCGGCGCCGGTCGCTACAGCACGTTGAGCATCGCGAGCGCGGCTTCCTGCAGATGCGGCAGCACGCGCCGCACGGCCGCGTCGGTCGTCTCCGCGCCGATCGGCATGTTCGTGCTGAGCGCGGCGACGACTTCGCCGTGACGGTTCTTCAGCGGCACCGCGATCCCGCGTACGCCGACCTGCAATTGCTGCTCGATCGCCGCGTAGCCGGCGTCGCGCGCCTGGTCGACCTGTTCGAGCAGCCGCGCCTTGTTGGTGATCGTGTGCGGCGTGAACGGCGGCAGCTCGGCCTCGTCGAGCCAAGCGCGCACGGCTTCGCGATCGGGATGATGGGCGAGCAGCACGACGCCGGGGGACGTCAATGGCGCCGGCACGCGCGCGCCGAGCACGAAGCCCGTCGTCATCACGCGCGACACGCCGTTGCGGGCGATGAACACGAGCTCCCAACCGTCGAGCACGCTGACGTACGCCGATTCGTTCAGCGATGCGCTCAGTTGCTGCAGATAAGGCTGGACCGTGCGCGGCAGCCGTGCCGAATCGAAGTACGACCAGCCGACCCGCAGCACGCGCGGCGTGAGGCCGTACAGCTTGCCGTCGGTGTACACGTAGCCGAGCGATTCCAGCGTCAGCAGGTAGCGCCGCGCGGCGGTGCGCGTGAGGCCGGTGCGCGCGGCGGCCTGGGTGGGCGTCATGCGCGCGTGCTGGCTGTCGAATGCCTCCAGGATCATCAGGCCTTTTTCGAGGCCGGCAATCCAGTCGCGTCGGTCGAGGTCGGGCTTTTTCGTCATGGGCGGCGCGCGGGTAGATGCGCGGTGTTCGCGCAGGAGTGGGCGATTATCGCGCGAGTGGTGGGGTAACGGGACGCGCGCGTGCCGAATTGTCCATTCAGCCGACTTGCGAATTTGCACTTAAGATATACAATCTATTGCGTATATCCATGGAGGCTCATATGCAGGTCGCAAAATGGGGCAATAGCCTGGCGGTTCGCCTTCCGGCCAGTGTGGTTGACGCACTGGAACTCCGCGAAGGCGACGATATTGAGATAGTGGTCGACAGCCCGCGGGTTTTCGCGGTAAGTCGCAAGCCGAGGCCCGACGAGCTTCTGGAGCGACTGCGGCGTTTCAGGGGCAAATTGCCCGCCGATTTCAAGTTCAGCCGGGACGATGCGAATGAGCAGGATTGAGACGGAGAAATCATTCGTCGACAGCAATGTCGTGCTGTATCTGCTGTCCGAGGACGAAACCAAGGCAAACCGTGCGGAGTCGCTGTTCCTGCGGCGGCCGACCATCAGCGTCCAGGTACTGAACGAAGTCGCCAGTGTGTGCAACCGCAAATTGCGGATGCCGTGGCGCGAGGTAGGGAAGTTTTTGGAGCCGATCAGGAGTTTGTGCCATGTCGTACCGCTCACCGTCGATGCGCACGACCTCGCGCGGCGGCTGGCAGAGTGGCATCGCTTGTCCTTCTACGATGCATGCATCGTGGCAACTGCCTCAATCGAAGGATGTGAATACCTGTACACCGAAGACATGCACGACGGCTTGCAAGTGGACGGCGGTCCGGTATTGCGAAATCCGTTTGCCTGAGGACCGGCGAACGGGAAAAGCCGAGGAACCGGATGCGACGCGACCGTTACGCGCGCCGCATCCATCAGGGATTTACTCGCTGCTCGTCCACTCGACGTTCGCGCCGACCGAACGCAGGTTCTCGACGAAGTGCGGATGCGCGCGGCGGATCGGCAGCGCGTTCATGATTTCCGAGCGGCCTTCGATGCTCGCGGCCACCATCAGCAGCGCGATCGCGACGCGGATGATGTACGGGCTCTCGACGCGCGCCGGCGTCAGTTGCAGCCCGCCGAACGTGATCAGCCGGTGCGGGTCGGACAACAGCACGTGCGCGCCGAACTTCGACAGTTCGCCGGACCAGCCGAGCGCGCCGTCGTAGACCTTGTTCCAGAACATCGCGCTGCCTTCCGCGCGCACGCCGAGCGCGATGAAGATCGGCAGCAGGTCGACCGGCAGGTACGGCCACGGTGCGGCTTCGACCTTGGTCAGGATGTTCTGCGTGAACGGCCGGCGCACGCGCAGCGGGCCGTCGCGTTCCGCGCGCGACCAGCCGTCGCGGTGCGTGACGGTCACGCCGAATTTCGCGAACGTGCGGTCGATCAGCGGGAAATGCTCGGGCGACGAGTTGCGCACCGTGATGTCGCCGCCGGTGATCGCGCCGAGCGCGAGGAACGTCGCGATCTCGTGGAAATCCTCGGCGAAGCGGAACTCGCCGCCGCCGAGCTTGCCGCCGCCCGTCACGCATAGCCGCGACGTGCCGATGCCCTCGATCGCGACGCCGATCATCGCGAGGAACTGAGAGAACTCCTGCACGTGCGGCTCGGAGGCCGCGTTCATCAGCGTCGACGTGCCGTTCGCGGCCGTCGCGCACAGCGCGAAGTTCTCGGTGGTCGTCACCGACGCGTAGTCGAGCCAGTGATCGTTGGCCGTCAGCGGGCCGTCGGTACGGACGATCAGCGAATCGGGCGTGCGTTCGATGTGCGCGCCGAAACGTTCGAACACCTCGACGTGCGGATCGATCTCGCGCACGCCGAGCGTGCAGCCTTTCACGTCGTTCTCGAGGCGCGCGACGCCGAAGCGTGCGAGCAGCGGCGGAATCAGCATGATCGACGAACGCATCGCCTCGGGCAGCCGATGGACCGCCGGATCGAACTTGGTGTTGCGATGGTGAAGCTCGAGCAGACCCGTCGTGAAATCGACCGACACGTCGCTGCCGAGCGTGCGGAAGATGTCGAGGATCTTGCGCACGTCGGTGATGTCCGGCACGCCGACGAGGCGCAGCGGCTGATCGGTCAACAGGGTGGCGCACAGAATCGGCAGGACGGCGTTCTTGTTCGCGGACGGCTTGATGTCCCCGCGCAGCGGAGTGCCGCCGTGGACGATGAGATTCGACATGATATGGGGGCGTATCGGTGACTGACGTAGGCCCATATGATGCCATTGGTCGGCACGCGGCGTGGCATGTTCCGACGGGAAAAGGGGGAATCGGCGCGCGTAACTGACAGTGTTTGACGTCGCGCCCGAGAGGCGACTGGTCGAATGTCGTCCGGCATGGAGAAATGGCCGGCCGCGACTCGGGCCGGCCACGCGCACATTACCTCATCGCGCCGCCCGCATCCGCGCGGCGACCACCAGCGAGATCAGGCAACCGACCGCCAGGTAGCCGGCGACGAGGTGCCACGAACCGCCGGCCACGCTGACGAGGCCGACCGCGATGAACGGCGTGAACCCGCCGCCGACGACGCTCGCGAACTGGTAGCCGACACCCGCGCCGCTGTAGCGGTATTCGGCGCCGAACAGCTCGGTGAACAGCGGCTGCTGGACGCTCACGACCATGTCGTGCGCGGCGTTCGCCAACAGGATCGAGAAGATCACGATCCACGCGATCGACCTCGCTTCCAGTGCGACGAAGAACGGCACCGCCGACGCAAGACCGATCAGCGCGCCAATCAGGTAGATACGGCGCAGGCCGTAGCGATCGGCCAGCCACGCGAAGCAGGGGATCGTCACGCAGCTCACCGCGCCCACCAGCAGGCCGATGTTCAGGAACAGGTCGCGCGACATGCCGAGGTTCGTCGTCGAATAGCTCAGCGCGAACGCGGTGACGATGTACATCGTGAACAGCTCGGCGAGCCGCAGCGCGACGATCAGCAGGAACGCCTTCGGGTGGCGCGTCAACGCTTCCAGCACCGGCAGGCGCAGCTTGCGGTTGCCGTGCTCGACCTTCTCGACGAACTCCTGCGATTCGTCCATGTTCTTGCGCACCCACAGCCCGATCAGCACCAGCACGATGCTGAACACGAACGGCAGGCGCCAGCCCCACGACTTGAATGCGGCCTCGCCGAGCGTATGGCTCAGGATCGAGACGATGCCGGTGGCCAGCACGAGCCCGACGCCGTAGCCGACCTGCACGCCGCTGCTGTAGAACGCCTTCTTCTGCTTCGGCGCACTCTCGACCGCCATCAGCGCCGCGCCGCCCCATTCGCCGCCGACCGCGAAACCCTGGATCGCGCGCATCAGCACCAGCAGCACGGGCGCCCACCAGCCGATCGTCGAGAACGCCGGCAGCAGGCCGATCGCGACCGTCGACAGCCCCATCAGCATCACGGTCAGCACGAGCATCCGCTTGCGGCCGAGCCGGTCGCCGTAGTGACCGAACACGATGCCGCCGAGCGGCCGGAACAGGAAGCCGACGCCGAAGGTGGCGAACGCCGCGAGCGTGCCCATCGTCGGACTGACTTTCGGGAAAAACTCGGAATTGAACACCAGCGCGGCGACGATCCCGTACAGCAGGAAGTCGTACCAGTCGACGACGGCGCCGACGAAGCTGCCGATCGCGGCCTTGCGGGCCTGGCTGCGCGCACGGGCGCCGGCGGCGGCGTCGAGGGTGTCGAAGGTGGGGGTCATGGCGATGTCTCCTGGCACGGCGCATCGTGGATCGTGGCGGGGCCACGTCCGATGCTGCATTGAAGTCGATGGGTGAACGGAGAATAGGGCGCGGACTGCGTGGCGGCAATTGGCCAATCGGATAAAGTGCGCGATTATCGTTCAAATCCGTGCGATTATCGAACGCTTTCCGGGTTTGCACTAGGCGGTGCGACGATATCCCGTTCGGCCGGGGTGTGCCGCCGTGAACGATCTGGTTAAAATCTGCAGCATCGACAACTCGCCCGTTCGGGGCGGAGGCGAGGCCGCCACATCGGCCGCGCATGCCGCACGCGACAGGCCCGATTCCCCATCGACCGCATGCCCCCGGAGACTGGAATGCCCGGCAATTCCCACCCCTTGTCCAGCGATACGCCGCCCGTCGCCGATCCGGCCGCCAATCCGCTCGGGATGGCCGGCCTCGAATTCGTCGAATTCGCGGCGCCCGTGCCGGACGCGCTCGCGCAACGCTTCGAGCAGCTCGGGTTCAAGGCGATCGCGCGGCACGTCAGCAAGAACGTCACGTTGTACCGGCAGGGGCAGATGCATTTCCTGATCAACGCCGAACCCGATTCGTTCGCCGCGCGCTATGCGGAGGAGTACGGGATGGGCGTCTGCGCGATCGGGCTGCGGGTGGCGAATGCCCGGCGCGCGTTCGAACGCGCGATCCAGCTCGGAGCATGGGCGTTCGAAGGCGAAAAGGTCGGCGTCGGCGAGTTGAAGATCCCTGCCATCCAGGGCATCGGCGATTCGCACCTGTATTTCGTCGACCGCTGGCGCGGGCGGGACGGCCAACGCGGCGGCGTCGGCGACATCTCCATCTTCGACATCGATTTCCGGCCGATCGACATCGCGACCGCGCATACCGATCTCGACTGCGCGGGCGTCGGCCTGCAGCAGGTCGACCACTTCACGCAAACGGTCGGCGCGGGACGGATGCAGGAGTGGCTGGATTTCTACCACGACTTGCTGCATTTTCGCGAGATCCACCAGATCGACGCGCACTGGCATGTGTCGGAGGAATCGCGCGTAATGGTGTCGCCGTGCGGCGCGGTCCGGATTCCGGTCTACGAGGAAGGCACGCGGCGTACCGACCTGATGCATGCGTACCTGCCCGACCATCCGGGCGAGGGCGTGCAGCACGTCGCATTGGCCACCGACGACATCCTGTCGTGCGTCGATGCCCTGCGCGCGAACGGCGTCGAGTTCATCGAGCCGCCTGCACGTTATTACGACGACGTCGATGCGCGGCTGCCCGCGCATGGCGTCGATCTCGACGCGCTGCGCCGCCGCGCGGTGCTGGTCGACGGCGAGATCGGCAGCGACGGCGTGCCGAGGCTGTTCTTCCAGACCTTCGTCAAACGCCGTCCCGGCGAGATCTTCTTCGAGATCGTGCAGCGCAAGGGGCACCACGGGTTCGGCGAGGGCAACCTCGCGGCACTCGCCCGCGCGCGCGACGCCGGGTGAACGATCTGCGCCGGCAGCCGGCAGCCGGCAGGCGGTTCGGCGCGGGGCGTTCGATGTCCGTATCTGCGACGACGTAACTGCTTCGGTCCTGTCAGGGCTGCCCGTCGACCGAGGGCCGAAGTACTGCAGCGAAGACCGAAGCCCGTCGCGGCCGGTCGATTCATCACGCCGGATCGGCCGCCGCGAGTTTGCGGCTTTGCCGACGCATGCCCGCGAAGATCGCGTCTGCCACGTCCGCGGGAAAGTCCGGCGGGATCTGCGCGGCGGCTTCGGCAATCGCGGGCTCCGTCCGTGCTGAGACGGCCGCCATCGCGGCCCGCACGTCGTCTTCGGTCAGGCCGACACGGCGGCCCTGTGCGATCCAGTGGCGCGGCTGGATTTCACTGATCACGTAGTGCCGGTTCTTCCCGCAGACGGCCATCGCCAGGCGGGCGCGGCGCGGCGGAATCTGGTTGCGGCGCGTACCGATGATCGGATGCGCGGACAGCACGTCGTACAGCGGCGTGCTGCGATACGCATTACCGGGCAGGTGCGCGATGCTGAAGTTCTTCGCGTGGCCGTCGATCGCCGCCAACACCCAGAATACAAGCTGTGCGACAAAGAAATTCATCCGGTCGCGCGAAGCGTCGGCCGAATTCGCGAGGATGCCCATGATCGTCTCGATGCCGGGGCCGCCGTCCGTTTCGTATTTCGCCCCCGACGGCGTGCCGGTCGCCTGACACATGTCCTCCTGCGGCAGCCGCAGGATCCACGAGCCGTCGCGCGACGGGCGACGGTCGAAGCGCTCGACGATGAGTGCCTTCTGATCGTCGAACCGGCCGATTTCGCACGGCGCGACCGACAGGCCGTACGCGGCGACGAGCTTCGAGCACAACCATTCGTTTTCGACGGACGTGCGCATGTCGGCCTGCATGTTGCCGACGCGCCCGAGCGGCAGCTTGAAGATGTGGGTCGTCGGCGTGCTGCCCGACGGCCGCAGCCAGCGGTTGCGCTGACGCAGCAGCGCGGTCTTTTCCTGCGCGCCGGCAATCGACAGGCGCAGGTCGCCGTCCGGTTCTCCGCTGCCGGGCAGTGGCGTGGCGGTCGCGTGGCGCAGCACATTGGCAACGGCTGCGTCGTCGAGCGGCGCGCCTTCGATTGCCTCGAGATCGACCGGGGTCTCGTCGGGCGGCAGCATTTGGATCGCGCCGACGCAATCGCGGCCGATCGACGCGAGCAATTCGAACGGCGCTGTCGATCGGAGCCGGTAACGCTGCGCGATGCGGCGACGGATCGACTCGCTGTCCGGCAGCAGGTTGTCGAAGTAGTCGGCCACGATCGCACCCTGGTGCGGCTGGTTGCCGGGCGTGAAGGGGAGCGACAATGACAGTGGTCGGCCCTGGGGATCATCGAGCCAGTCCGGCAGGTAGACGAGACGCTCGACCCCGCGCCGGATTTCCCAGTAGCCGACAGGAATGCCGTTCATCCACAGGTCGAGCCGGTCGCTGCGGGCGCGTGCGACCATCGTCACCAGTCCTCCCGCTTCGAGACGCGTGGCGTGGTCCGAGTCGTCGCTGTCGGGCGCCTCCTCGCCGCGCCGACGGCGGTGCCGGTCGGGGTTTTGGCGGCCGTGGTGCCGCGCTTGCTCGCGACCGGCTTGCGGCGCGCCACCGGTTCGGCAACGGAAGCCGAATCGGCCGCTTCCGCCGGTGCATCCCGCTCGTCGAGGCTGAGCGTCATGCGAACGCCAAGCGCGTTCATCACCTTGAAAAGCCGTTCGATGCTGACCGCCGACGGGTTGGCTTCGAGCTGAGCATAAGATTGCTGGGTGATGCCGAGGCGAGCGGCCAGTTGCGCCTGCGTGAGCCCCGCGGATTTGCGGAAGCCGACGAGGATCGGACGCAACTGGGTCAGGGTCTGGACAGGAAAGGCCATCGGGCGCTCCGCGAGATGACAGGTGATCGTTTGTAATCGGAAAATACAGTCTATGACATGTATCGTCAAAATACAAACCATAGGCTGTATTAACAAAAAACAAACAATAGCCTGTTACGCGGAACCCGATCGATCATCCCGCCTGCGGTTGTCGCGCACGACGCCCGCGAAGCATACGTGTGCGTCGTGGCACGCCATGCAAGACGTCCCGATACTCGATCGCGCAAAACTGTCCCATGCATGTATGCCATGGCCTTTGCTCGGCGGCGCTCGTGTGGATTCTGCTCGGGAGTGTCGCGTCGTTCGGAGAGGTAGCAGCATCGATGCGTCACACACTACATGGCGATGGCGACATCACGCAAAAGACGCTCGCGGGGTGCGAGCCTCTTCTTTCTTTCCGTGCCGTCGATCAGACGTCTCGGAGCATCAACGAGCGGCTCCGCTTCCCCCGTTCACGACCCGCGCGTCGAGCGATTCGCCCAATCGGCCAGTGCCAGCCACTGCGCACAGCCGCGCCGGATGAATCCGACACCCGTGCGAATCACGAGCGCGCCGATCGCGAGCGCGGCCAGATCGTCCAGCCGGCCGAAGCCGACCAGCGCCGCACTCATCGCGAGCGCCGCGAGCAACGACGACAGCGCATCGGTCCGCACGTGCCAGCCGCTTGCCTCGAGCAGCGCGGAGCCGGTCTCGCGTGCCTTGCGCAGCATCCAGTACGACAGCACGGCCTTGCCGGCGAGCGTGACGGCAACCAGCGCGAGCGCGGTCGCGCCCGGCTGCACGACGGACGGCGTATCGAACCGGGTCAGCGCATGCCAGATCATCTGCGCGCCGGTTACGGCCAGCAACGCACCGAGGCCCGCGAGCGCGAGCGGCTCGTAGGTCGGCCGACGTGCCGGCGGCAGGCGCGCGTCGAGCCGGCAGGCGACGAGGATCAGCGCATCGGCCGCCAAGTCGATCGCGGCGTGCGCGACGTCCGCGAGCAGCCCCGATGAATGCGCGGACCATGCCGCCGCCGTCTCGACGGCGAGCAGCAGCAGGTTGATCGCGAGGCTGACGGCGAGGGCGCGGGACGTGGCTGCGTAAACGTGGGGCGTGGCGCGCGACGGGCGCTGCATGGCGGATCGCTTGTCGGAATCGGGACGAGTTCGGACGTTACCGGCCTACGGTGGCACGCAAATGACAGACGAAACCACGGCGCCGGGACAGGATTCGGCGCACGGCGATCCGCCGGCCGGTAACCCGCTGCGCTTACCGCTTTCGATCGCGCTGAAAAAATTACAGCGCACGTTCGTTCGATAGCGAATTCAGCGGCATCGCATGACGCCGCGGCCCCATCGACGCAAGCCGCACAATGGCGTACCAAAGCGCGATGAGCGACGCTGCCGGCGTGCGGTCAGGACCGTGGTTTGCTTTCGCGACAGCCCGGCAGGTTCGCCCAGATGGCGTATCGGGGGAGTTCCTCGGCCATCGGACACCATCAGGCGACGAAACGCATTGCCCACTCGCTTCAGCAGCCGATGCACGACAGCCAACGCCTTTTCCCGTCCGGCACGATGCGTGAATCAAGCACGATCGTCGTCAGTCGCGTTGTTCATCCGGGGCGGGAAAGGCAATTCGATCACTGGGCGCGCGAGATCGACGCGGCGGCGCGGCGTTACCCGGGGCACCTCGGAAACGTTCGCCTGAGCGATTCGAGCGGCATCAACTACCTGATTTACCGCTTCGACTCGCCGGCGCACCTGCATGCGTGGGTGTCTTCCGGGGAACGGCGAAAGCTGATTGCGAAGGGCGACGAGATATCGGACGAACATCGCGACGCCGCGGTCGGCATGGATGCGTGGTTCGCGATCGCCGGCAAGCCCGCTACACCGAAGTGGAAAACGTTTCTCGTGACGTGGCTGGCCGTCTACCCGGTCCTGCTGTCGATCACGTACCTACTGAATGCGCTCCTGCCAGCGTTGGAGCGTCCTGTCCAACTCGCGCTCAGCTCAGCGCTGCTGACCTCATCGCTGACCTGGATCATCATGCCGCTCCTCACGAGGCAACTTCAGCCATGGCTGCTACGGGGCGTGAAACAGGTCGAGAGCCTGAGCGACCGACACAGCAACGGATGACGACCCATGCAGAATGAACCATCGATGTCAGGGATGCCGGCGCCCGGCCTGCCGGCCGGTTTCGATCGACGCTTCAGCCGACGCTACGCGCAGGTCGATGACGTCCGCCTCCATTACGTGACCGGCGGCCCGGACGACGGCGAGCTGGTGGTCCTGCTGCACGGCTGGCCGCAAACCTGGTACACGTGGCGTCACGTGATGCCGGTGCTGGCGCAAGAGGGATATCGGGTCGTCGCGGTCGACTACCGCGGCGCGGGCGAATCCGACAAGCCGCTCGGCGGCTACGACAAAGCCTCGATGGCGGGCGACATCCGCGCACTCGTTCGCCAGCTCGGCGCGACGCGCATCCACCTCGTCGGCCGCGACATCGGCGTGATGGTGGCGTACGCATACGCCGCGCAATGGCCTGCCGAGATCGTGAAGCTTGCGATGCTCGACGTTCCGGTGCCGGGCACGCGCATCTGGGACGAAGCGAAGGCCCGTGCCGATCCGCAGATCTGGCATTTCGGATTGCATCAGCAGCGCGATATCGCCGAACTGCTGATTGCGGGCAAGGAGCACGCCTACATTCTCGATTTCTACAAGAAGAGGGCCCATGTCGCGTTGTCGAACGACGATATCGCCGTCTACGCCGACGCTTATGCGGCGCCGGGCGCGCTACGCGCCGGGTTCGAACTCTATCGCGCGTTCCCGCAGGACGAGATGCAGTTCAAGGCGTTCATGAAGCACAAGCTCCCGATGCCGCTGCTCGCGCTCGCCGGCGACATGAGCAACGGCGCCAAGGAACTCGACATGGCGAAGGAACTGGCGCTGGATGTGCGCGGAGCCGTTGCGCCGAATACGGGCCATTGGTTGCCGGACGAGAATCCGGCCTTCCTGACGCGTCAGTTGCTCGATTTCTTCACGGAGCCCGCGTCGGACCGTTGAAGGCCGCTGCCGTGACACGTCGCGCTTCTGGCCGCCAGCGCGCGCGCTGGTTTGGTCGGTCTCGCATGGTGCTCCGCGTCCAGTGCGACAGTGCGGCTTCGTCGGCGAATGTCGCGGCGCGCAGTACGGCGCGGCCATAACCGGCGTCGGACGCATCGTCCGGGATCACGTCGAATTCCGCGTGCTTCGTACGATACGCCGGCCGCATCGCAC